>DAIDKM010000024.1 GCA_027450045.1 Paludibacter sp.
AACATAATAAGCACCTAATAAAATTGGGAACAACAAGGTAACAGGAATCACAAGACTAAAGAAATTAAGGTAGAAGGAATTGGATAATGTACCAATACGACAATGTGCCAATGGAATCTGCAGTTATTTAATTATTCAGCTATTCAATCATTGACAAATGTGGATGGTGTAAAGTGTAAAGAATCTGCCAATTATTCAATTATTCAGTTACTCAGTTACTCAGTTTGTGTCTCGCCCTGAAAATTGTTTACAGATTTCAATTGTCAACTCTTAACTGTTTGTTTGTTTACCATTAACAATTAACCGCTTACCATTTACCATTAATCTTTTTCAGGCATCAACAGATTTCAACCGTCTACTATCTCGGTCTACTGACTACTTCTACTAATGGTGAATTGTTTCATCTCTTTCCATGCCAATTCAATATTCTTTCATTAGCAAAAAATCCGCAATATGTTTATGTTGAATACCTTCTACGTTGTCATGCCACCTTTCATCCATCGTAACAACGTATTTCGGATGATGGTCCCTAATTTCGAGTAAAGGTGCAAATTCCCTTTCGATAGTACTTTTTTCTGTCATTTTGTAGGCTACTTGCACATACAGCTTTTTCCCCGATTTCTCGGCAATAAAATCAATTTCCTTTTCATCCGATTTTCCCACAAATACGCGAAACCCTCTCCGTTTAAGTTCTAACATGACAATGTTTTCAAGTATGCCTGAAATTAGTCTGTCTTTGAAGCCCATCACGGCATAAAGCAATGATTGATCGCCAACATAATATTTTTCATACGTTTTTAGTATTTCCTTACCTTTAAGGTCGTAGCGGGGAATTCTGTAAATGATGAATGCACCCTCAAGAGCATTTAAGTAATTATAGACCGTATTCAAGTCGATTCTGCGGTTTTGGCTTTTAAAATAATCTGCAATATTCTTTGCCGAAAATTTATTGCCGATGTTATCAAACACATATTTGACAACTCGTTCCAAAAGTTCCACATCACGGATTCCATATCGCTGCACGGTATCACGAAGAATTGCAGACGAATAAATGTCATACACGGCCTTGTAGATTAATTCATCCGTATATTCTCCTACATGAAGTGCGGGGAACCCTCCTTTACGTAAAAACAAATCGAATTCGCGATACGTATCAAAATCGCCATGATGAATAGAATCGCCCCTAAAAAGCAAGTATTCGGCAAAAGACAGTGTATAAACAGGTATTTCGATGTAGCGTCCTGCCAAATAAGTGGCCAGTTCGGATGACAGGAGACGTGAGTTTGATCCTGTAATATAAACATCTGCATCAAAATCAACCTGAAAAGAATTTACAGCCTTTTCCCATGATATGACCTCTTGAATCTCATCCAATAAAATATAATATCGCTTTTTATTGGTAATCTTCGATTGAATGTATTTATATAGTTTACCTGCATCATCAATTTCATTAAACTCAAAACTCTCGAAATTCATATAGAGTATATTGCTCTCCTCTATGCCTTTTCTAAGAAGTTCATTATGCAACATCATGAGCAAAACAGACTTACCACTTCGTCTAAGACCTGTTATTATCTTTATAAATGGCTTGTCAATGTAGCCGGTAAGTAAATTAAAATAGGTTTCTCTCAGTATCATTTGCCCTGTTTTATGGGTTACAACCACAAAGATAATACTATTTTCCAAAGTTTTAATGGGTATAACCCGTGCTGATTGTTTTTCCTTCTTAGTTTGTTTTTGTTACTCTAAAACGGTCAACGTTATTCAGGCATCAACAACCATTCATTGTCAACTGTCAACTGTCAATTGTCAACTGTCAATTATCAATTCTGTAATTCTGTCTAAAAAAACCTGCCATATTAACATGCTGACATTTCGTCACAGCAAAATTGGCAGTTACAGAAGTTTTTCTTGCCAAATACGTGACACAAAAATTACAAATAACAACTATATGACCAATTATTTCATGAAAAGTAATTTTAAACATGTCATTTAGGATCATTGTCTATCATTGAATCTGCCATTTATATATGTAAAACGCATCATATATGATGCGTTATAGTAATTTGTTGTTTCAAATACAAAGATGGAACATGCTAATAATTAACTAAATACAGTGATTAAATTTCATTTATGATAACTTGTATATAATATATTTTACTCATATTAGCCTTTGGCACACATGTTGTATAATACAAATAGAGTTAATATAGAACATGGATAGTTTAATACAAAAGCATCATAGTGTAAATATGACTACAAAAAGAAAAACGAATATGGATTCCGGCCGACATCTGCGACAACTTCGGGGCAGACCACCGAATTTCCACCCTCTCCCGCGAGGGCAACCCGACAGGAAGGTGCTGCGATGGCACTGCGATTTTCCTTCGTTAGAAGGCAAAAAATTGCATTTAGCACGCGCACCACCGGAAATTCCGGTTGAAATGGGATAAGTTGGCTAAGGTAGAGACCCTACATGCTACGGGATTTGTTCGATAAGTTACCCCTACACCTACGGTAAATGTACGGTGAAAATGGGAAACCCTTCGACAAGGGTTCAGTAAACAAGGGTGTTTCTACGGTAAACCTTCAATGTTTGTTCGATATTTGTTCGATATTCTACGACAAACCTACGACAAACCCTTTACCTACCCTCAACCATACCTCTACCCAACCTCGGACATAGCTTAACTCATCTTCGATTAAGCTACGGCAAGGTTACGGTAGCGGGATAAAAAAGAGAGCTTAAATAATCGCCACTTCGGTGGCACAAAAAAAAATAAATAAAATAATAAATTATGTCAAAAGTCAATTCCTTCGCCTATGGCGAAGTGTCAGGTAAGTTTGGCAACACCGTAGGTGCTGTCGATAAAAAAGGAAGAACCACGATGAGAGAGTATCGCGCTCCGGGTGATCCCAAAACAGAAAGTCAGGTATCCCAGCGCACGAAGTTCGGGTTCATCAACACAGAGCTGAGTTTCATGCAAAGAATGTTCAAAACCACGTACGTATCCTACATCACGAAAGAAGATCTGAGAAAAGCTTCGTGGATGGCGGTAAAGAATTCCGTGACAGGCACCTATCCCGACTTCACGATAGACTATACCAGGTTGGTCATAGCCAAAGGATCGCTTCCCCGTTTAGGTCAGGTCTCAGTGACGGTAGGTGCTAACGGCACAATCGATATGACGTGGGATACGACCCTGTTTCTGGGAGTAGATCCGACAGATAAAGTAAAGATTGTCTTTAATGACCCTGACATGAAGTCATGGTTCATTTCAGACGATAACACAATCCGTTCGGATGGATCAATGACGGTGACTATTCCCCAATCGTGGTCAGGTCTCAAAGTGCACTGCTGGGTTTACGCTGTCTCATCGACCGGTAAAACAACCTCGATGAGTCAATACGTTAGCGAGCTGCAACTTTAGTGCATTGTTCCATAGGTTAAATGGCTTCAATGCCCCTTGAAGAAAAGCCTCGTCCGTTGGTAAAATTGCGAGTACAACGGATGGGGCTTTTTTATGTATTCACAAGAAGAAGGAACAGAATCCTTCAGTTATTCAATCCCTCAGTCCCTCAATCTCATTGTCAATTGTTTTCGTTAATAATTAACCATTAACAATTAACCATTATTTATTATAGGGTATTTCTTTTCTGAAGGGTCATAGGTATAGAAACGGAACAATTTATCCATCATTTTATTTCTATTCGTATGAAGACAACTATTTTCAGCCAAATCGTCGGCATTGCTTTGATGCTGCTTTTGGGGAGCGGACTGCAACTGTCCGCTCAGGACAACGAGAGTTTCTTTACCGTCAGTGGGGTAGTGAAAGACAGTCATAACAAAAAGAAACTCAACTATGTGAACGTTTCGGTGCCGGGTAGCAACGTGGGAACGGTGACCAATGCCGATGGTGAATTTACCCTTAAGATCAAACATTCTTTGAATGCCAAAGAGGTGGAAGTATCGCATCTTGGGTATCTGAACTATCGGTTCCCTGTGTCTGGCAATGTGGATGGAATGGTTATTATGCTGGTTCCAAGCGCTAAACTCCTGAAAGAAATCACCGTACGACCCGATCATCCGCGTCAGTTAGTAGAGGAGGCTATCGACCGGATTAGCGATAATTACAGCAAAACCCCGAATCTCTTCTCCGCTTTTTACCGCGAAACCGTGCAAAAAGGGAAGCGCTACATACAAGTGGCCGAAGCCGTTATCAATGTCTATAAAACACCTTACAACCAGTCTATTGACCGTGATCGCGTACGCATCTTCAAAGGACGGAAATTGCTTTCTCCGCAAAAGAGTGACACGCTGGCGGTTAAACTGATGGGTGGGCCGTATTTTGCCGTTTTACTCGATGTGGTGAAGAATCCTGAAGTGTTGTTGGACAAAGAAATGCTGTCGATGTATGAATTCACGATGGACGATCCTGTAACCATTGACAATCGTCCGCAATACGTAATCAGTTTCAAACCCGCTGTCATCATGCCTTATGCCCTTTATTACGGACGTTATTATATCGACCGCGAAACACTCGCCTTCACACAGATTGCATTCAATCTCGACATGTCCGATTTGAGCAAAGCCACAGAAGTGATGTTGGTCAGAAAACCTCTTGGACTTCACTTCAAGCCCTATGAATTCTCTTTCTTAGTTACGTACAAACAACACAATGGCGTCAGTTATTTGAATTATATCCGCAGCGAAGCCTCTTTCAAGTGTGACTGGAAACGTCGTCTTTTCTCGAGTAAATACAATGTGGTTTCGGAAATGGTCATGACCGACAGGGAAGATCAGGGCGTGAAACCGTTCCCATACAAAGAAGCGTTTACAAAAAACGAAGCGTTTACTGATAAAGTAGGTGCTTTCTTCGACCCTGATTTCTGGGGAGCTTACAACATTATCGCACCGACAGAATCGCTCGACGCTGCCGTCACAAAGCTAAAAAAAGCGGCATTAACTAACAGTGAAACAAAAAAGTAGTGTATCTTTGAAAATTATTTGGTTCACCCTGATGCGCATCTTTCTTTAACCTGAAGTGATCCCATGCTTGACGATCTGTTTCTTATAAAACGAATAAAGGATAACGACATTGAGGCATTTGAAAAGCTTTTCCGGCTTTATTACGCGCCTCTTTGTCGTTATGTCGATTCTTTTGTCAACGACATGCCGGCATCGGAAGAAGTTGTTCAGGATCTTTTTTATGTTGTTTGGAAAGAGCGGGCACAGCTATCTATCGGCATTTCGGTGAAATCATATCTCTACCGGGCGGTACAGAACAGAGCTTTTCATTATTTGAAACACCTTCAGGTAAAGGAATCCTTTCGGGAAACGATGAGCAACAACGACCTCGAAACCGACTCCGCCACTCCTGAGAGTGAGCTGGAATACAAGGAACTGGAGCATCAACTGCTCATTACGTTGCAACGGCTTCCTGAGCGGCAACGCAGGATTTTCTGCATGAACCGCTTCGATGGAAAGACCTACAGTGAGATTGCACCCGAACTGTCGATTTCCGTTAAAACGGTAGAGGCCGATATGACCAAAGTATTAGCCATCCTTCGCAAAGAGTTGAAACATTTCGCAACCAGTAACGCATATTTTTAATCCATCATAATGGCAACGCTTGACAACAAAACAAGGATACCCGACACGAATGCTGCATGGAATAACCTGCATGACCGTCTTAGCCAAGACCGCTTATTGGACAACGTGACGCGCAAAGCACCAACTATCCGGTGGCAAGCCTCATGGCTATGGGTTGCCGCTGCTTTTCTGGCTTTATGCGTAAGCACCTCACTGCTGATCTATGTGATTCACCGAACGGATAACGTAAAGCTGCTCACGGTGCAAAACAATGAAACCGAAAGCGTTCTGGTGAAGACTCTCGACGATGGTTCTACGGTCTATCTGGCCGGCAATGCCTCGTTACACTATCCGTTGCATTTCAATGGACAAAAACGGGAGGTCAGTCTGGCCGGTAATGCCATGTTCGACATTGCCCGGAATCCGAAAAAGCCATTTGTCATTGAGACAAAGAACATTCAGGTGGAAGTGCTCGGCACGGCTTTCAACATGGAAACTACTTCCGAAGGGAACTTCCGGCTTTCGGTGCTGCGGGGAACGGTGAAGGTAAGCGATAAAGTCAATGGCGATGTAGTGCTTGTGCAAGCGGGAGAACGTGTCACCATGCAGGGGAATCACTTTTACAAGACGGCTAACCCCGATTTGTCGCTGTTCAGCCGCTACACTTCCAACATGCGCTTCAAGGACGAACCGCTCGAAAGCATCATCCGTGTCATCAACCAAAACGCGGCTCAACCCGTTGTACTGAGAGGAGAGTCCATCAAACAGGACAGGCTCAATGTGCGTTTCTACAACAACAACGTGGAATCCATGACCCATATCATCAGCATTGCTTTGCATCTGAAACGTGAAGTGACGCAGGATACGATCTTTCTGTATCGATAGCGTCAGATGAGTTTTTGATCTCTTTTTACATCAAGATATCCTTTGAAAATGAAGTCGCTGGGAACTTTCATGTTGACAATCTGCTTCTGTTTGCATCTATCGGCGGCAGGCAACCCCGACCCGCTGCAACGTGTCATTCACCTTCCGAAGCAGAAATGCACCATTTATGAATGGCTCAATCAAATCAGCGACCTGTCGGGGTATAATTTTATTTATGATAGCAAATTAGTCGACAATGACCGGAAAATCAAACTTCCGGCGGGCGACTATTCACTTCGTGAAGCCATTAACAAAGTATTGGGAAGCAATGATTTCTTGCTGAAAGTAGTGGAAAGATACATCGTAATCGACAAAAAGGAAGCGATTGCGGGACTTGCACCTCCACCCGCCAGCCAGCAGCCGAAGGATACGCTTCAATATATTACCCTCAGCGGTGCGTTGTACGATAAAGTGGACAAAACCCCTGTTTCCGATTGTGCTATCACCATCGAAGGTACCGGTATCGGAACAGTGGCCAACAGTAACGGACAGTTTGCCCTGAAAATTCCCTACTCGCTTCGGACGGCTCAATTGAATATTTCGCATCTCGGATATGAGACGCAACATTTACCCGTTTTGTTGTTTAATGAGAACGTGCGAAATATCTATCTTACACAACGTATTTTTCCTATGCCGGAGGTGATTGTGCGCATGGTCAACCCCCGTAAAATAGTGGAAGAGGTGATGCAATTCCGGAATAGGAATTATCCGACCAAACCCACCTATCTTACCACTTTCTATCGCGAAGGCATTGAGAAACGCAAACAGTTGCTCTCGCTGACCGAGTCCGTCTTCAAAGTGTATAAATCTCCATACGATGATCCTCCTTCAAACGATCAGATGAAGGTGCTCAAGATGCGTAAAATAACCAACCAGTCATTGCGTGATACTTTCATCTTGAAAATGAAGGCCGGTCCTGATGCAAGTTTATTGCTGGACATTGTCAAAAGCGTCCCTGACTTTTTACAAATCGACGACACCAATCCGTTCAATTACAACAAGATTGATATGACGGTGTATGATTCGCATTTGGCACATGTGGTGGCTTTTGAACAAAAAGATACAGACGACGAACCGCTCTACACGGGAAAACTTTACATCGATGCCGAGAACGCCGCGTTGTTACATGCGGAATTTGAAATCAACCCGCGTTACATTGGCAAGGCAGAATCGCTTTTTATTGCCAAACGGGGCAGGAATGTACAAGTTCACCCTCAACAGGTCATTTACAGTGTTTCTTACAAAGCCCTGAACGGGAAATACTACATCAACCATCTTCGTGGCGATCTCTTCTTCAAGATGAAAAGCAAACATCAGCTATTCTATAGTCCGATGCACATCTTTTTCGAAATGGCCACCTGCTCCATCGACACCGTCGACGCGAAACCCTTCCCCAAAAGCGAACGGTTGCAAACCCGAAAGATATTCTCGGATGCCGATTTCCAGTACGATGCCAACTTCTGGGGCGATTTCAATATTATTTTGCCCAACGAACAATTAAACGAGGCTGTCTCGAAAATTGCCGCGAAGATAGAAGAATCGGGCGAGTAAGCATGTCCCGATTCTGATTTTTCATGTACATTTGTAAACTTAATCGAAAACAACATGAAGCATATTTTCCTCTTCGCCTTGTTGCTGTCAACTATCACCGTTCAGGCGCAGTTTAGCAAATTCTTTGAGAACAAAAGTCTCCGCATGGATTATTACCACAGCGGAACGGACACCAGTGAGTTTTACACGTTCGACGAACTGATCAGGGAGCCTTTTTGGGGCGGATCGCACGTCAACCTGATTGACACCATGAACTACGGCGATTATTATGTCAAAGTGTTTAATGTCAGCAATGATTCCCTACTTTACTCACGAGGCTATTCTACGCTTTTCAGGGAATGGCAAACCACCAACGAAGCGAAAAAGACAAGCCGTACCTTTTCGGAAACGGTAGTTATTCCTTATCCCAAAGAAAATGTTCGGATTGAGTTGTATAGCCGCGACTGGAACGGGATCTTTCATAAGAAGTTTGCTTATGTCGTCGACACCGGCAGTTATTTCATCAAACAGGATCACCGCTTGGTCTATCCTTCGTTTAATGTCAAAATCACAGGCGATCCCGCTAAAAAAGTGGATATCGTTATCTTGCCCGAAGGGTACACTCAAGCGCAAATGGGAGAGTTTATAAACGATTGCCGTAAGTTTGTCAAGGACTTCTTCACGGTGGCGCCTTACACAAACAATGAGGATAAGTTCAATTTCAGGGCGATCCTGGCGCCTTCGGAACAATCGGGCGCTGACATTCCCGCCAGTGGCATTTGGGTAAATACCATTCTGAATACAAGCTATTATACGTTTGATAGCGAGCGTTACCTTATGACGATGGACGATAAAAGCGTTCGCGATCTGGCTGCCAATGCGCCTTACGATCAGATTTATATTCTGGTGAACAGTCCGAAATACGGAGGTGGCGCCATTTACAATGACTACAGCGTAGCCGTCAACAGCAATAAGAAATCAGCCAAGATCCTGATTCACGAATTCGGGCATGGCTTTGCAGGACTGGCTGACGAATACTACAATGATTCGACCACCTACGGAACGTTCTATAATTTAAGCATAGAACCCTGGGAACCGAACATTACCACGTTGAAAGACTTTGGCAGAAAGTGGAAACACTTAGTCAAACCCGGAACACCTGTTCCTACACCGGCCACCAAAGAGTACATCAACACCGTCGGGGCTTTCGAAGGAGGCGGATATGAACCGAAAGGAATGTATCGTGCCAGTCAGGATTGCCTGATGAAAACTTTCAACGGCGATACCTTTTGTCCGGCTTGTCAGGAAGCCATTCAAAGAATGATCGATTTCTATACAAAGTAAGAAGAAATTACCGTTTCATTAGTGTGGTTTGTCTTTGTCAAAAAGCCATATACCCATCAGCAGGATGTTGATGGGTGTTTTATTTCTCCCGTTTCAGTATTAACGCTGTGCGCGAAGGCAGATAAACTTTCAGCCATTCTTTGTGCTGGGAACGGTACAAAGGATCAGGTAGCGTAAAGTGTGGGATAGTTTCATCCACCAATCCAAATCCACCAAAGCGTTTCGAGTCGCTGTTGAGCACAATGTGATACGTGCCTTGCGTTGTCAGGATGCCATAGTCACTGAATGAACGAGTGGGATTAAAGTTGTAAATAATCACCAGATCATTTCGTTGATATGCAAGTACCTGATCATCGCTTTTATCCCAAAGCAGGGTGATAGGCGTTAAATTGAACTGCGGGCATTGATTAATGAGATGAATCATGGCCTTGTCAAAATCATTCAAACAATGATAGAGCAGCCGTTCGTTTTCCAATAAACTCCATTGGCGGCGGGCATATTTGTATGACCAACCGTTGCCGGTACGCGGAAAATCAATCCATTCAGGGTGCCCGAATTCATTGCCCATAAAGTTCAAATAGGCCCCGTTTATGGTAGTTGCCGTGATCAAACGGATCATTTTGTGCAATGCAACGCCACGATTCACATTGAGGGTCGTGTCGCCGATTTGCATGTGCCAATACATGTCGGAATCAATCAACCGGAATATGATCGTTTTGTCGCCTACCAATGCCTGATCGTGACTTTCGGCATAACTCACCGTCTTTTCACTCATCCGGCGATTGGTAAGCTCGTGAAATATCTGACCAGGGTTCCATTCTTCATCACGCTTTTCTTTGATCAATTTGATCCAGTAGTCGGGAATACCCATCGCCATGCGATAGTCAAACCCAATGCCTCCATCTTCAAAAGAAGAAGCCAACTCAGGTAGCCCACTCATCTCTTCCGCAATGGTAATGGCATTTGGGTTAACCTCATGAATTACGCGGTTGGCTAACGTGAGATAGCATATTGCATTGTCATCCTGATTGCCATTATAATAGTCGTTATAGCTGGTAAATGCTTCTCCCAAGCCATGACTGTAGTAAAGCATGGAGGTGACGCCATCGAAACGGAACCCGTCGAAACGGTATTCATCCAACCAAAACTTACAATTGGAAAGCAGGAAGTGCACCACCTCGTTTTTTCCGTAGTCAAAACACAAGGAATCCCAGGCGGGATGTTCGCGTTTGTTGCCGGGATAGAAATATAGGTCAGGCGTGCCGTCAAATCGCCCCAATCCTTCCACCTCGTTCTTTACGGCATGCGAATGAACAATGTCCATGATGACCGACATGCCCAATTGATGGGCTGCATCAACCAATTGTTTTAACTCGTCTGGCGTGCCAAACCGTGAAGAAGCAGCAAAGAAACTGGAGACATGATAACCAAACGAGCCGTAGTAAGGATGCTCCTGAATGGCCATGATTTGTAAACAATTATAGCCCAAAGCCGCTACGCGTGGCAATATCTTTTCACGAAAATCATTATACGATGCTATAGACTCCGATTCGCCTGACATGCCGATATGGCATTCGTAAATGAGCAACGGATCGGTGGTGGGTTTGAAGTTCTTGATTTGAAACCGGTATGGTTGATCAGGCTCCCACACCTGTGCACTGAAAATCTTGGTATGTTCGTCTTGTATCACACGGCGTGCCCATGCCGGAACGCGTTCTCCCGATCCGTCATGCCAATGCATACTCAACTTATACAATTGTCCATGTTGAATCATTTCATGCGGGAGTTCTATTTCCCAAATCCCATGTTCTGCAGAGTGTAATTGAAATTCCGGTAGCTGTTGCCATCCATTAAAGTCACCTATCAGATAGATGGCGGTTGCATGAGGTGCCCATTCGCGAAATACCCAGCCTGTTGCCGTTCGATGCAATCCAAAATAGAGATAACCTGTGGCAAAATCAGCAAGCGTGATTTTGTCCTTGGTCAGCTCTTTTTCTTTATCAATGGCATGTTGATGTCTCCCTTCAATAGCTTTTGCAAAAGGCTGAAGCCATGGATCTTGTTCTATAATCGTTAATGGGTGCATGATGTGCTTTATTAGTAATCTCTTTCGCGAATAAGTCAGGAAGGCGTTGCATCCTCTATCAAGCTATTTTTACCTTGACAATAATTTTTTTGAGACTTCCTGTGGCGATGCCCGGCGCATGGCCGTCTTGCGGGAAAAAAATAGCAAATTGCCCGGGTTGAAGTGTCACATACGTAGTAGGTCGTTCTTCAAAAAAAGCGATGTCTTTGGTCGTGTCATACAACTTTGCGACACGTTTGCAAGCATCTGTAGCAATCCAACCAATGGTTTCAGAACCAGATAAAGGCATCTGAATATCAATATATTGCTTATGGGTTTCCGTGCGGGCGGCTTCTGCTTCCTTTCCCTCCATTTCAGCAACGGAAATGAACAAATTGTCACCGTCGAGCACGATCTTCCCGACAGGAGCTTGGGTCAAATCATGTTGTTTAAGGTAATCGAAGGCTTGCTTGAAACGTGGATGCAATGCTTCGTAAAGCGTTGCTTCTCCTAATGTATCGAGAATCATGTTGAGAAGAGATAAAAGGGTTATTTATGTATCATTTATTGTCACAAAAATAACCCTTTAAGCTTATTTCTGCAATAGCAAACGCAAAAATCGTGTCATTATTTTTGCAGGATAGGCTTTCTTGCTTTCAGTTTGAAAGAGAATCGTACGTTTTGATTTTGGGTGAAATTGACTTTGAAGCTCTTTTTTTTCACTCCTCCCCTTTTTTTACAAGGTATTTGTTGAAAAAAGCATTTCTCTTCAACGATGTTCATCGATTTTGAAGCTCATCGATCGTAAAATTGATAAATCGATTCAATCGTACCGAATGTTGAAAAAGAGCGACAAGTTCGGGAATTGTGTTCTCTTTGTCGTAAAATGAGTTTGCCAAAGGGTGGCTAAAAATGTAGTGTTTGTGTTTAAGCCAGTCAGCTCCTATGCCATCGGGTGGAAATCCTTGCGGCACTTTCTTCAGTTTATCGGTGTCGCCATATCGATCAGGGAAATAAGGTTCTATTTCGTGTATGATTTCTTCCCATTCGTCCATGTTCTCGAAAATGGCTTGACGCACCGCCTTCAAAATGTCTTTCTCAGGACTATAGATGCCGCCACTAATGAAACATCCATCAGGTTCAATATGCAAGTAATAACCGGCACGTGGACTTTTTCGTCCACCGCCTGCCCCCATGTAAGCTGCAAAATGGGTTTTATAAGGTGTTTTGTCGGGCGAAAAGCGTATGTCGCGGTAGAGCCGAAAGACGCAGCTTTTGGCATCCAATCCTTTCAACTCAGAATCAAACAAAGCAATGCCATCGATAATTTTTTGAGTATATGTTAGAAATTCATGCTGTAATCCGGTGGCATATTCTTTCTTGGCGACAAACCATTCCCGGTTGTTGTTGTCGCGTAGCTCGCGTAAAAACGGGATAATTGCTGCTGTTGACATGTGATAATAAATTAATGAGATGTTTTGAAAATGTGCTAATTTGATGAAGAGTTGAAAGAATCCGCTAATGAAGTTTGATTCATTGTCAATTACTCTGAATTTTCGACAGGCTCTTTTTCCCGTTTGCATATAGCCGTAAAGGGGCAATAGATGCAATGTGCCGGATCGTCGGTTTGCCGGAAAGGAGTCGCAGAATCGAAAATTTCATCCATCACCTGCGTTAAAAGATCGGCAAACTCCTCGTTCATTTCGGAGAAATTGGAGACAATCGATTTTTGCTTGTTCCCTTTATCCACAACATGCGAGGCAAAATCAGGCTTGAACAAGGAACTAAGCACCACGATGCCCGGTTCAATATCAGACGCCTCGTGTTGCATGAGGAAGGCAGATGAATAGAGAAATACCTGAAAAACAGCTTTCGGACGCTTCTTTCCCACTTCACAATGAAAAAGCTGCTCCATCGTTTCAAACTCCACTTGATCACTTCCTGATTTATAGTCAAGAATTCGGGTTACCCCTTCTTTGCGGTCGATTCGGTCGATAAAGCCTTTGACGTTGACCTTTCTTTGTCCGTCGGATAGAGGTACCCGTACCAGAAAAGACTCTTCCGAAGCAAGGTACTCAAAAGGTGCGTGGAGTCGATCCTGCCGGAGCAACTGCATCATGTACTGACGAATCACGGTCGCCAAGATAAGGTGCTGCCCTTCAGGATAGACAATGCCTTTCTCTTTTTGCAGGAAAACACGGGTATAGACCAACGCGACGATCTCATCTATTGCCGCTACATCTTTTAAAAGGGCATCCACCATGGAAGTCGTAACCAATTTTCCGATGTAAGGTTGATAGAGAATTTGCATGGCTTCGTGAAATAACAAGCCAAACGTATTTGCCTCGATGGTTTCTTCCACCTCTTTGCCTTCATCCAATCCCTCAACGGCTGTCAGGTAAAATCGCAACGGACAATCTAAGTAAGCATTTATGGAACTTGCCGACAGCGCCTTTCCGCTTTCCGACATCAGATACAACTGTAACTTTTCGTGTATAGTCCCTTGTTTCTGTACTTCAATACGTGCCGCTCTTTGTGGCGAAACAGAAAACGTAGCATTAGCCGTATGAATGGGAACGCGGTAATGATAACGCAATTGATACAAATAGCGACTCACCTCACCCGACTGCAATCCATCAGAACGGGTATCATAGAGCAAATGCACCTGTTTTGCCCGATGCAAGAGTCGATAAAAATGATAGGCAAACACGGCATCCTGATGTTCGCCGGTAGGCAGTCCGAACCCTTTGCGCAAATGATACGGCACAAAAGAGAGGGCTGTTTGTTTTTGAGGAAAGACGCCTTCATTGAAAGAGAGAATAATGACATTCTCGAAATCCAATGCACGCGTTTCCAAAAGTCCCATGATTTGCAAGCCTGACAACGGTTCTCCTTCAAATGGAAGAATCAACCCATCCATCAACTGTTTAAGCAACCGCCTGAAGGTTTCGTTCGACATATCGGTAGTGTACTCGGCAAAAAGCATCTGTGCACGGTTGAGCATTCCGTACAAACTGAAAAGCAACTCTTGCTCCAATTGCCTTTCCACCGGATCGTTCTCTGTCGGTTGCATGCGTTGAAGAAGCTGCTTCACAACAGATACTAAGTATGCAATGGTTTGCTGCGGTGTTTCGCATATCGAAAAGATGGAACTAAGCAAATCGTTTTTCCCTAACTCCGTGCGTGATATAAAAATCTTGTTATAGCGCGTGATCTGTTCCGACAACGCATTCACCACCTCATCCATGAGAAATAATAAATAGGGGTGATGCAAAAGCTGCTGAACCGGTTGAAAATAGAACAATGTCTCATTGCTGCTCTGTTTTGCATGACGTTGAAGTAATAGCAACTGATCAATGAACACCGCAGCCGATGAAATCGACACAGGATACCCCATGGTGACATTCACATTGTGAACCTCTTCGGGCAACGCGTAAATAATGGGTAATAACAGATTTTCATCGGGCAGAAGAATAACCGTTTGCATTAAGGCTTCCGGAGAATGTTCCATATTGGTTTGAGCATACGATTCACGCAATAAGCTCGCCACATACTTAGCCTGCCCGACAGCCGAAGGAATTCCCACTAACGAGATGTTTCGCTCAACCTGCTGATCGTTCTCCAACTCATAGCGGGAAGGAAACTGATGCAGGTTCTCACGGATAAAATCACTGCCGCGATTGACGGAATCTTTCAGTTCCGGTATGTCGTAATCCCAATAGAAATCAGCCATACCCATCTTCCTGAAATAAGAGAAAAGCTCATTTTCGGCTGGTGTGAGTGCATTAAAACCCACGAAAACAATATGCTTGCAATCAATTGGAATTGTTTCACGTCGCATCATACGTTCCGCGACATCACGGAAAATCATTCCCTGATAGCCTTCATTGCGTTGCAACAATTCATTTCGCAACGTTTCGTACAACGGATAAAGAATTTCCCAGGTAGCGCGGAAATCTTTTTGTTTTGCGCTTTCCTGCGTCGGTTCGAACGTTGACCAAAACCGCTTGATTGCTTCAATCTGGTTTTCGCTGAGATAGCTGAACAAATTGTCGATCTCCTTCAGCTCTGTCACATTGGTAAACAGCTGTTTGGCATCGACCAGATACTTATCGACATCGTCGAAATCATTGATCAACATTTCGCCCCAATAGACAAAATGATCAAATGTTTCCTCTTTTTTACTCACCCGTTGGTAAATAGCATAGAGACGAAACAACAATCCCACTTTATCGATTGTTTGCAGTGAAGAAAGTTGCGAAAACAATTCGTTGATGGTTATTGTCGCAGGAGCAAAAACAGGCTGACGAACAAGTTTTTTCAGGTAATGTTGAAAAAAGAGACCGGCTCGCCGGTTGGGGAAAACGAAGATCACATCCGCAAGTTCGGAAGCGTGATGCCGATAATAAGCCGAAGCAATCTTCTCTAGAAAAACCATTTATGCAATATTTACTCCTAAAAAGGATATCCGATAGCAAAGAAAAGCGCCGATCGTTGAGCAAAATGGGTGAAAAGCGGAATCCATGCCTCATTGCCTCTGAAAGCCGGATTATAAAGTTGATGACCCAAGTCCATGCGCAAAACAAAATAGTTCAGGTTGAAACGAAGTCCAAAGCCGTAACTCATGGCAATTTGTTTATAAAACTGCGAGAAATAGAACGTCCCATCCGGTTGTGTGCTGTAATTATGAATTGTCCAAATATTTCCTGCATCGTAAAATAAGGCGCCATCGAATTTCCAAAACATTTTGAATCGATATTCCACATTTCCCTGCAATTTGATGTCTCCGGTATGATTTACAAAATCGATCACGCCACTCGACAAAGGATAGGCGCCCGGCCCCAACGTATAAGACGACCATCCACGAACTCCATTGGCGCCGCCTGCATAATAACGTTCTTCAAATGGCAGCACGTCGGCATTTCCCAACGGACTGGCCAATCCGAAATTGAAGTGATAAACCACCCGATTGTCTTTACTAAGATACTGATTGTAGGCGTAATCATAGTCGGCCTTTACATATTGTGCAAAACGAATGTTCGAAATGCGATAAGCGCCATCCGCAGCTGGTTCCACATGAAAGAGATGAAGCGCTCCATCTAACAGATTGCCGGCTTCGGAGACATCCCACCGCCAGTTTGCATAACTGCTTTGAGACGAGTTGGCGCGTTGACCCATGTATTGCATGGAAAAGCCGGTTCGGAGGATCATTTGGTTTTCGTAACTAAACCGCAAAGGAGAAGAGTTGCTCAGGTAGGTGGCTCTGAAGGTGGAGTCGATGCGCGGTAAATAGATATAACTCAGATCGAGCATATCATACGAAAAGGTAGTGTTTCTATTTAAACTCCATGTATATTTGATGCCTGCATTGGCCAATGTGCGTACAAACTCAGGGCGCACCTGATAATTATAACCCAGTGAAAAGGTGGTAGAGGCATTTAAACCCCGTTTAAAATCACGACTCAGAAAAGGGAAAAGGAATGTCGGATATTTCAGAGAAATGTCGCTGCCCAATTCGGTGGCATAGTAAGCAAAAATATTCGAGAGATTCCCTAACGACTCATAAGATGCTCTGGCATGAAATTTAAACAACTCCGCACCCCGAAACAGATTACGATGTTGATACGAAAAATCTTCAGCAACTCCCAGATTGCCTCCCGAGTTAGTGCCTTCCACATCATTGGTAAACGATTGCAACTTGTCGGGAGTGATTTGTACGTCGCAATCCAACGTATCCGGTGTTTGTTCATTGAACTGAATATTTACATACTTCACCGGTGGCAACGAATTGAGGGAAGCGTAGGTTGACTTCACGGCCTTCTCGTTATAATAAGTTCCGGGATATATGAACGTGTTAGAAACCAACGGCTTTATGCGAATAAATGGTTTTTTGTTATAAAGCATACCATATCCTTCGTAAGAAACCGAGTCGGTAGTATTCTCATCAGACGGCAATTCAACAAGCGTCGGAATTGTTTCAAAAGTAACGTGCCCGATTATTTTACGCGTAAACGTTTTATGCAAGAGGGTATCATTGGCCAATAAATCAGGTCGCAAACCCAGTTCAACAGTCGCTTTATTTTGCGCAAACGATGTGTCGGCAGTAAAATGGAATGCCTCTTTCGTTACATTATAGTACCCGTTATCCCGCAGAAACGAAGCTAAATCCGTTCGTTCCTGATCTAAGTCGTTAATGTTGAAATTCATTCCCGGCTTAATCAGATGCGTAAAAGCAGCCTGAGACGAATCTTTGGTCTTCAGTAGAGAATCGAGCGTAGGAGCAATCGTGAAGGAACTTATTTTATACGGATCGCCAAGCACGATGTGGTACAGAACATTGATCTTCTTGTTCTTTGCATTGGTGATGACCTGCACTTTTGCATGTTGGAAACCCTCGTTCTGTAACTCGCTTTGCAGCTCGCTTTGCGAATCCATCATTGCCAAAGAGTCGTAAATGACCGGCTTTTCACCTGCGCGTCGCAACCAGCGACTGAGCCATTTCGTGGAGTCTCTGCCGGAAAGATTATAAACGGCCAATTGCAAACGAAAGATGCTAAAGATACGTTGGTTGGGAGCCTGACGCAAAAAAGGGCTTAACATATCGGCGTTTACATCTTTGGAATGCACCTGAATGCGTTCAGTATTCAACAAATACTGACCATCCGGCACATATTTGGTGCTGTTGCAAGCAACCATCAACCCTGAAATAACCAATAAAATCAACCAACGAAAATTCATCATAAATTTATATAGGCAATAGGAACGGCAAAGTTGAAAGTGTAAAGTTTGAAAATGTAAGAAATCGGAAAATGTGTCAATATGCCAATGAAATCCGGAAGCCTTCAGTTATTCAATTAAGTTCCCAATGGCAAATGGTCAATAAAAAATGGCAAATCCCTAATATCTTTTCATAATGGAAGCTCCTCTGAAATAGTGTAATAAAATGGCGTGATAATCATATCCCTGAGCACCCATCACAGCGGCTCCGATTTGGCAAAGCCCCACGCCATGCCCCCAACCGGCGCCTGTCAATAGGAATTGTTGCGGAACATCATCCTTCAAATGGAATGCATCGACCACAAAAGCTGAACTATAGAGATGAGATGTCGAGAGCGCTTTGCGAATCTCCAACTCTTTGCCGATAATCAACGTCTTTTTGGAGCCGACAATTTTCAAACGGATAAGTCGCCCCGAGGTTCCTCTTTCCACCGGAATCAGCGCCAAAATATCACCAAAATCAACACCGGTGCGCAAAGTAATCAACTGTGACAACTTTTCCTGCGAATAAGAGACCGTCCATCGATAAAAATCGGTTGTCTCCTGGTCATAATTATTCAATACCTGATCTAAAATAGCATGGTCGTGTGTATTGCAGAATGCTTTCGGTTCGCTCCGAATCCATTTCTCTGCATTCGCCTCAATGGTTAAATCCACCACGGAATCATCCTCCGCATCATCGCGCAAAGTGACTAAATAGGGATGAGCAACCGGTTCCCAACAGTTCTCAAATCGTTCGGTAATTCCGCCGCACGACTTTGAAAAACGTGCATCGCAAATCTCCCCGTCATATTCCAACACTTCGCCCCACGTAGCTTGAACTGCTTGTTCTACAACTTCATTCTGCCGAATAATTCCCTGATAACGTTGGCAGTGATCATCGGCACACACATCGAACAACGCATGATCTTCGCGGTCGTACCAACGCATCAAACTATCTTCGGTACGTTCTATGGAAACATAATGGCTGTCTTGCGTTTTCACCATTGCCGCTTTCTCCATTTGGGCTAAAAGCCAGCTACGCGAAATCACCGCATGAGCCTTCAGGAGTTCGAGCGAACTGGTAGCGCTCATTTCCGACGAAATAACGCTGGTAAGATAAGCCTCCACGCCAAGTTGATTGATGGCAACCAGATTATCGCCATCGACCACGAGTTTCAATCCGCCTAAGAATTGTTGATCTTCTTTGCGTTCCCAATGAAAATTGATACCGATGATTACCTGTTGAATTTCAAAAAAGGCATTGGCCGGATCTATAGGGGAAAAAACTAATTCGTCATAAAATGCACCTTCCCACTCAATCATTCCATCTTGCAATGAAGCAGTTGAAACACCCTGAACTTTAGGTGCGGCAGGTGTACAGGCAAATTCACCATGAAACGAAAACGTGATGGTTGGTTGAATCAAAATCCCCACGCTCACAATAGGTTCATCCATAAAATTGAAATAACGGATTTGTAAGGGAGCAAAGATAACTATTTTTGAGAAGTGGTAAAAACAATGAGCGACAATAATCGCACCGAGTGAAAATGTTCCTTATTCACGGGGTAAACAGGCAGTCATTCGTGTAATCTAAGCAGCCGCAAAGTTGAGGGAAGGTGACAACGACCGTTTTCAGGCTGCTGCAAGTCGCGAGAGGCAATTGTTCATGTATTACAGGTTGTCGCAAGTCGCGGGAAGCAATTGTTCATGAATTTTTGGTCGCTCCCGTCAGCGGGAAGCAATTGTTGATCAATTTTTGGTTGCCTCAGTTTGCGGCAAGGTATTGTTGATGAATTTCGGGTTGCCGCCAATCAGTGGCAAAAAATTCATTCTGTTCAACACACCGTGCAGCCATTTCCTTTCGCGGTTTCAAAGGCTTCTTTCCCTTCGGAAAACGAGAAATAAACCAATCCGGCTGCGCCAATGATATCGGCATACACGAAACCGGTTAGCTCATAAATAAGACTGGCAACAAGAAGTACAACGGACATGTAAATACAGATCTTGGTACAATTGCTATCGGCAAGAATCGGCTCGGAGTGAAGCTTTTTGCCTATCGCTTTTTTAGCAAGCATAAGCCATAGCATGACGGCAATCGACAATAACGAGATGATGACACCCCAAAAAGTAGATTCGGGCTTTTGATGGTGAATAAGATTCAACACGATACCCGCCAATAAGCCCGCAGAAAGCAGGTAAAAGGCTGTTCCCGTTATTTTCAACGCGCTTATTTCAAACGTGCTTTTCGGAGTGTCGGGGTTTTGCTTCATGCGTACAATCATGATGGCAATGCCTATACCCGACATGACTTCGATAAAACTGTCGATACCAAAGCCGAATAGAGTAAGCGTTTTATCGTTATAGCCCAGAATAATGGAAACAATGCCTTCAAGCAGGTTGTATCCAATGGTAAACAAGCTTAACCGGTAAGCCTGTTTGTAAAGTTTTATTTCGGAGATTTCCATGTTTATGGTTTTTTATTCACGGGATAACTGACAGTCAACCCGTGAATAGGAAAGGGGGATCTTGGTTTACATACCGGGCATTCCGGCCATGCTGTTTGATTTTGGAGCAGGCGACTTTTTTACATCCGAATTCATCATGCTGGGTTTTCCGGCTAATTGAGCAGCGGCATCGACACTGAAAGTTCCGTTGGTAACGATGGTATCGCCAACTTGCAATCCATCTAAGATGACATAGCCATTGCCTACCGAAGGGCCTAATGTAACTTCGCGCATCGCAAAAGCAGGATTGACCGTATCGGGTGTTTTCACATAAACAAGCGAGCGGGTGCCTGTCCATAAAACCGCCGATTGCGGAACCACAATGTCATTTGTTCCTCCCGACAACACAGAACGTGAACTTCCGGTAATAAACATTCCGGGTTTGAGACTACCATTGCTGTTGTCAATTTCCACGCGCACGCTGGCTGTTCGCGTATCAGGATTAATCACAGGGTCGATGAATGAGATTCTGCCTTTGAACACCTTTCCCGGGAAAGATTCCGAGGTAAACGAAATCGCATCGCCAAGTTTCAGCCACGGAAGATCACTTTCGTAAGCATCAAACAAAGCCCAAACCCGTGACAGATTGGAAACCTCATAAAGAGGATCGCCTGCGGAAACATAATCGCCCACATTGACCCGTTTCACCAATACCACACCGGAAACGGGTGATTTCACTTCAAAGTTGTTCTGGATTTGTCCTGATGATTCAATGTGTGCAATCTGAGCATCCGTTAAATTCCATTCTTTGAGTTTCTCCTTTGCAGCCGGCAAAATGTTTGGATAGCTCTTCTGCATCTTGACCGCTTCCAAAAGTTCTTTTTGAGCAGTAACCAGGTCAGGTGAATAAATTAAGGCAATGTTTTCTCCTTTGCGAACGGATTCTCCTGTAAAATTGAGATTTAATTGCTGAATTCGGCCTGCAACATAGGAGGGCAGTGTTTGCACAAGACGTTCGTCGGGAGCTATCTTGCCATACAATTGAAGATTCCGAACAGCATTTTGACGAGTGACCACCGATGTTTGAATATTGGCCAATTGAATGGCGTCCGGCGTCATAACAATGGCATTGGAATCAACTTTGGCAGTGTCTTGTTTCAGCGGTATCAACGTCATACCGCAGATAGGACATTTCCCGGGATGATCCATCCTGATTTGAGGATGCATGGCGCAAGTCCAGATAGTTCCTTTTGGATAACCGGCTTCGGTGTTTTGTTTTGCAGCCGAGGGAGCTGAATGATGGAAAAAGAGCCATCCCAGAAAAATTCCGGCTACAACAAGGAGGCCGGTTCTGATATATGCATTCGCTAATACTTTTTTCATTGAGTCTAATCGTTAGAATATTATCAAGTTGCTTTATTTCAATCTATACATCACATAAAAGAATGAGTTCACTTTATTAAGTCATAAAACTCCATTTAGTCTCTAAGTATCACAAAAGCATTGATCCGTTAGAAATTACTTTGTGCATTCTTTGTGTTTTGGAGCCTTAGTGTCAAAACAGAAACTTTTTCAAGTGGAATCATGGATCAATTTTTTTCAATATATCTTCTCTTCAAATCCTTTTATGGTTCATTGATCGCCGTCAGGTTGACTAACATAGCCACCGCCGAGTTCTGATCGACAATTGCCTGAACAAGTTGAAACCGGTAATCTAAAAGTTGCTGTTCCATGCGGAGCAGTTCATCATACTGGCTTCCTGCCGTAGAAAAACCTGTGATGAGCAATGATACGGTTCTTTGCGCAAGATCAATCTGCCCTTTATACAAGATGATACGCCTTTCGGCATCATTCAACGAAGTAAGTGTCGCCGAGTATTGCACCTGAAGATCGTTGATCGCATTCTGCTTGGCTTGTGAGGCTGACAAACGGTTTAGCTCCGCCTCTTTGATCATGCTTTTATATTTGTTCCGGTAAATAGGCAGCGTAAGGGTAAGCATTGGCATGATCATATCTTTCCCGTTCATCATGGATGTATTCCCCGCCCGTTTATCAATCACCGAATAATCGACGCCAATGCCGAACATCGGATATCCCATTTTGGTTACCATCCGTTTTCTTGCTGCATAAGCGGCTTGCTCTGCATCAAACATCCTGATCATCGGATTGTTTTTATGAATACTGTCGATTCCCAACGTTAATTTGAGTGGCAATAAAGCTCTGTCAAGCGTGTCGGGAACCATAACCGGCAACGCTGCGTTACGGTTCAAAAGGCTATTAAACCGGATGATCTGCGTTGCTTTCTGGTCTTGCAAAAAAGCGAGTTGATTCTCAAGGTCACGAATTGCCATCTTCACTTTAAGAACATTGGCCAGATCGCCGGAGTTGGAACTACTTCCCATGCCGGTTGCCGGCTTATTCATGCTTTGAGAGGATTGAGATGAGGAATTATTGCCCGATGAACCCATACCGCCCCCGCTTTGACTACCCGATGAACCGGACGCAATTTGTTGTATGGCGCTATTGGAACTAACTTCTTTTCCCGTCGAAGCAACGCCAAAATTGGTCAAAGCTAACTGTTCCAATGAATGCGTAAATTGGAGATTATTTTCCACAAGTGTTATTTCCTTATCAATCCGATATAAATCATACCATGCTGTCTTTACCTGATAAGCTGTCTCAAAACCGGTTTGCCGGAATTGTTCGTATTTGGCAAGAGCCATCTTGGAAGCCTCATCTTTCGCCGCCTTTAGTTGCCCAAACCATGGAAACATCTGCATAAACTTGATATCGGCTACTTGATTGCCACCAATCAGCTCCATCGGAGAGAGAAAATATCCCATGGTTAACTGCGGATCGGGAAGCGATCCTACCTGTGGCAATTTTTGCAATGCTGCTAAGTAATCATTATATGTAGATTGAACTAATGGATTGTTTATTGCCGCTTGGTGTATATAGCTCTTCAACGAGTCATTCGTTGTTTGCGCCTTCGTGCCGACATGAATCATGATGAGTAATCCGAACAGCAGCAAGAAAGATTTTTTTGTGCGTTGCATAATGACGCGGAACAAAGTTTTCATACGTTTCTCGTTTTATTCGGTTACAGGTTGAGATTTAAGTCCCTTTTTGATCAGCCCTTCACGCCAAAAGCATTGAAGGATAGGAACCACGAACATTGTCATGATCTGAATAATCATTCCCCCGAACATCGGAATGGCCATCGGGATCATAATGTCGGCGCCTTTCCCTGTTGAGGACAAAACCGGCAGCAAAGCAATGATGGCAACGGCAGCAGTCATCATGGCAGGACGAACGCGTTGTTTTCCGGCATGAACCACGGCTTCGCGCACTGCCAATACAGTAGTCGGTTTTTCCCGTTCGAACACCTGATGAATGTAGGTTCCCATAATGACGCCGTCGTTGGTTGCAATCCCGAACAAGGCAATAAATCCTACCCAAACCGCCACACTCAGGTTGATGGTGTGCATCTGAAACATATCGCGCAGGTTGATACCGGCAATCGGGAAATTCAAAAACCAAGGCTGGCCATAGAGCCAAAGCATGATAAATCCTCCGGCAAATGCCACAAACACGCCTGAGAAATGGATTGACGAAGCAGTAACCGTTTTGAACTGAAAATAAAGCAAGAGAAAAATTAAAATCAAACTGATGGGAACCACGAGTTCCAATCTTTTGGTTGCGCGAATGTCCTGCTCGTAATTGCCTGCAAATTTGTAGGTCACATTGGCAGGCAGGACAAGCTCGCCCGATTTAATTTTGGCTGCAATAAACTTTTGCGCATCTTGCACCACATTGACTTCCGCTTTCCCTTCTTGTTTGTCGAAGATAACGTATCCTGTCAAAAAGGTATTCTCACTGCGAATCATTTGCGGCCCTTTGGTATAGACAATGTCAGCAATTTGGCTTAATGGAATTTGAACGCCATTCATTGCCGGGATAAGAATGTTTTTTATCTCCGCCGGCGTGGAGCGCAATTCACGTGCATAGCGTACCCTCACCGGAAAGCGTTCCCTGCCTTGCACTGTGTTTGTCAACGTCATTCCACCGATAGCAACCTGCAACACTTGCTGCACATCGTTAACGCTCATCCCGTATCGAGCCATTGCTTCACGGTTAAGCTTTATCTCAAGATATGGAGCGCCCACAGCCCGATCGTAAAACACCGAAGAGGCCTGAATGGACGGCACTTCTTTCAGAATACGCTCAAACTGAAGTCCCGCTTTTTCGATGGATTGCAGATCCGGCCCGTATATTTTCAATCCCATTGGAGCACGCATTCCTGTCGATAACATAATCAACCGTGTTTGTATCGGTTGCAACTTGGGGGCTGAAGTAAGTCCGGGCAAGTCGGTAACCTTTACAATCTCGTTCCAAATGTCGTCGGGGTTTTTGATTTGCGGCCTCCATTGTCGGAAATATTCGCCGTGACTGTCAGGAATCAGCAACTTGGTGTCAATATTTTTGTATCCGTTGGTTTTCTCGTTATACGTAGTTCCATCTTTCAACACAAAAGCGCCGTTTCTGTCAGTTTTAAACCGCATGCGATTTCCGTCTTTGTCCAACGCATATTCCGATTTGTAGTCGATGGTATTCTCAAACATCTGCACCGGCGCCGGATCGAGGGCGGAATTTACGCGCCCCCATTTGCCAACAGCCACATTCACTTCGGGAATACTTGAAAGCCGTTGATCTAATTTTCGGATATAATCAATGTTTTGCTGAATGCCGGCATGAGGCATACTGGTAGGCATCAGCAGGAAAGTCCCTTCATCAAGTGACGGCATAAACTCCTGACCAATGCCCGGAAAGGTTTTGGCAATGGCAGTCCAACCCGAAGTTTGTTCTATTTTCCAACCTATTGCATCAAAACTTTTGGAAACAACGCCAAAGACTTTATTAAATCCCAACCAGATGAGCAGTCCAAACAGCAAAGTGACTATCGGAAGGGTCATAAATTTCCATTTGTTTTGCAAACACCACCGCAAAATGGGTTCGTAGTGTCTGATCATTAATGTAAACAACGTCAGGATAAGGGCAATGATGCCACCCACAAACAAGAAGTTGATAAAGGCATTGTTGGAAGCTCCCAACGGCAGCCATTCGATGGTCAGATAATACAAAACAACCAATAAAACAATGCCGATGTTGATGAATTCAGGGAATCGTTTTCGTTTCTCCCGCCAACGGTGAGCAAACAGATTGTTCAGTCCGATTAACGATAAAGCGAGCGCTGCCGGTATTCCCCAAAGAATGGTAAAAAAGATACCTGCGACAATCAAGATGATATTCCAGCCGTGTTTGATCTTTTTTCTGTCAAAGCGCAGCGAAAAAATAATATGTGCCAGCGTTGGCAATACAAGGATTCCCAAAATAAAGGAAGCAATCAGCGCAAACGTCTTGGTAAATGCCAACGGGTGAAACAGTTTTCCTTCGGCTGCTTGCATGGCAAACACCGGCAGGAAACTTACTACGGTAGTTGCCAATGCAGTAATAATAGCCGGCGAAACTTCCGCCATAGCGGCAAGAATCACGTTGTTGACCTGATCTTTTGAAATATCCTTGTTTTCGGGCATTTCCAAATGCCGGATAATGTTCTCGACAAACACAATCCCCACATCGACCATCACACCAATAGCAATGGCTATACCCGAAAGCGCTACAATGTTAGCTTCGACGTTTAACCATTTCATGGCAATGAACGTCATCAAGACCCCAATAGGAAGCAAACCGGATACCAGAATGGAAGCCCTGAGATTCATCATCAAAATAATGATGACAAGAATACTGATCAGGATTTCGTGCGAAAGCGCTGTTTGCAAGGTTCCAATGGTTTCGCGAATCAATGTAGAACGGTCATAAAAAGGTACAATGGTCACCTTTGAGACAGATCCGTCTGCCAACTTTTTGGATGGCAACCCGGGAGCAATCTCCTTAATCTTTTCCTTTACATTATTAATGACCGCCATCGGATTTGAACCATAACGTGCAACAACAACACCACCGACAGCTTCCACGCCATCTTTGTCCAATCCTCCACGGCGGGTTGCAGGGCCATAAGATACATGAGCCACATCTTCCACTCTGACCGGAACATTGTTTTTCGAGGTGACAACTGCTTCTTTCAGGTCTTCCAGATTCTTAATATACCCCAATCCACGGATTATATATTCAACCCTGTTTAATTCAATTGTTTCAGCACCAATATCGAGGTTTGATTTACGCACTGCATTCATCACATCCATTACCGAAACCCCATACGCTTTCATCGCCTCGGGATTGATGTCAACCTGATATTCCTTCACATACCCTCCAACCGACGCAACCTCCGATACGCCATCTGCCGATGACAACCCATACTTCACATAAAAATCCTGTATCGTTCTCAATTCCTGAGGATCCCAACCACCTGTCGGTTTTCCTGTTTTTACATCCCGCCCTTCGAGCGTGTACCAGTAAACCTGTCCCAGAGCCGTAGCATCCGGGCCTAAAGTAGGTTGAACTCCGGGTGGCAATGTACCTGCCGGCAAGGAGTTGAGCTTTTCAAGAATCCGTGAACGACTCCAATAGAATTCAATATTATCCTTGAAGATGATGTAGATAAAGGACATTCCAAACATCGAAGTGCTGCGAATGGTTTTTACTCCGGGGATACCTAATAAAGCGGTTGTGAGCGGATAGGTAATCTGATCATCAATATCCTGAGGCGAACGTCCCATCCATTCGGTAGCGACGATCTGTTGATTATCGCCAATGTCAGGAATGGCATCAACCGGAATAGGATCACGTGGCAATATGCTTGTTTGCCAATCGAAAGGGGCATATACAATTCCCAACAAAATAAATGCTACCAGAATCAAGATGGTAACCAATCTGTTTTCGAGGAAGAATTTGATGATTTTTTGTAACATGTAGATGAATTCTCTTTCCGGTTTGGAAGTGATGATTTGATGATACAGTTAAGTGATATGAACCCTATAATGTCGTGTTTTGAATGCTAGCGTTAGTCCCCTTTCTGACCTCATCCGCCGTTCGGGCACTTTCTCGACCTCTTCCACCCTTGCGGGCACCTTCTCCAAATGGAGAAGGAAAAAGGAAGCTGGATTTTGGGAGAAGGAAAATGGATTCGTTTGTTTATGTGAAACGTTGCCATTACAACTTACAAAGAGGGTACTATCCTATTTGTTTTCTGCGAATTATTAGCTGCAACATAGCGATCCGTACTCTTTGGACAACGAAAGATTATTTGCGCGACGAACCTTTGTGGTGAGGAAACAAATAAAACTTCAAATTCTTACGGAACACGATGATATGCGCCAAAATCAAACCAAACAGAACCAGGCCATTGGTTTTGTGAATTGCCATCAAGAAATCGTTATCCACGCCTATTACCATCACAAAAATAGTAATAAATTGAGTGATAGCACTTATTAATAGAATGATTAATGTGATTTGACGAACGATTTGACCGGGTGTTTTTTTACTCATAACGATGAAATTAAAGAATGCAACATGCCATCATCCAACGAAGGCTCTTTCAGCGAAAGAATACGATAGGCTGTTGCATCCGTCAGTTTAGTTGTGAACTGTTACCTTGACTGTGTCGGATACCGTCTTTGGAACAAGCGTCATTCCGCATATCGGACAATTACCGGGTTTGTTGCTAATTACCTGTGGATGCATGGTGCATGTGTAGATCACCTTTTGATGACTTGAGGTTTCTGTTGTTTGTTGATTGTTTTTGGCGGTTCCGTTACAGGCAGCTACGATAAATAAACCGGCAACAACGGCAAGTAGAGCAAATTTCTTTTTCATACGAATGTTTTTTTAATTGTTAATAGGACGTGTGGAACTCGCAAATAATCATGATTTTGAGTTTAATCCTGATTAAATACTCGTTTCATGTTGTAGAAAATTAAATGTGGAGGATGAATATTGCATGTAATTATTCATCCCGATTGTGTTGAACGAACATGCTCGTTTATTAAACTGAAAGAATCGAATGCTATGGATTTATGCTATATTGATGACGATTTTTTTATTTTTTTCGTAGTCTCAACGCATTTGATATTACCGATACTGAACTGAAACTCATAGCGGTGGCTGCAATCATGGGACTAAGTAAAATTCCAAAAAATGGATATAACAATCCTGCTGCAACAGGCACTCCAAGTAAATTGTAAAAGAAGGCAAAGAATAAATTTTGTTTGATATTCCGCATGACGGCACTGCTAAGTTCCTTTGCCCGTGCAATTCCATTCAGGTCGCCTTTTACCAGCGTAATTTCAGCGCTTTGCATGGCAATGTCAGTGCCTGTTCCCATTGCAATCCCAATGTTGGCTTGCGCCAAGGCCGGTGCATCATTAATACCATCGCCTGCCATTGCCACAATATGGCCTTGCTCTTGCAATTCCTTTATCTTTTTATATTTGTCATCAGGAAGACAATCTGCTTTGAATCCATCTAAATGCAACTCAGCGGCAACGGCTTTGGCCGTAATTTCATTATCGCCGGTAAACATGATCACTTTTACCCCCATCTTTTGTAATGCCTTTATCGCTTTAGCCGAAGTTTCCTTAATTTTGTCGGTTACTCCGATAATACCTTCTACCGAGTGATCTAAAAGTAAAAACATGACCGTTTGTCCTGAAAGCTGCCATTCTTCGACTAATTTCTTTTTATCGTCATTCAGTGATGCTTTAAAGTCTTCCAGTAATCGTTGATTACCAAGTCCCATCTTTTTCCCCTTGTACAAGGCTTGTACCCCTTTGCCTGTGATAGATTCAAAATCTTCTAATTTTGTCAACCCGATGTTTTTCTCCTTGGCTCCTTTCACAATGGCTTCGGCAAGAGGATGCTCACTATTGGTGTCTATTGAAGCCGCAAGCATTAGAATATCCTCATCGCTTAATGTGCCAAAGGATTTAAATCCTTTCAGACTTGGTTTACCTTCAGTAATGGTTCCGGTCTTGTCAATAATGAGGGTGTCAACTTTATTCATTTCTTCCATTGCACGCGCATCTTTTACTAAAATACCCGATTGTGCTCCACGACCGGTGCCCACCATGATTGACATGGGAGTTGCTAATCCAAGAGCACAGGGACAGGCGATAATCAATACGGATACTGCATTTACAAAAGCATAAACTAAAGCCGGTTGTGGCCCCCAGAATGCCCATATTGCAAACGTGATCAATGAAATGGCTATAATGATCTGCACAAAATACTTAGCGACAACATCTGCCAATTTTTGTATGGGCGCTCTTGACCGGCTTGCTTCGTTTACCATTTCGATAATCCGTGCCAACAAGGTGTCGTTGCCCACTTTTTCAGCTTTCATTTCAAAAACGGTTTTCCCGTTGATTGTTCCTCCCGTTGCCTTGTCACCTTTCGATTTATCAACCGGCATGGGTTCGCCTGATATCATGCTTTCATCTATAATGGCGGTACCTTTTGTAATTGTTCCGTCAACAGGGATTTTTTCACCCGGCTTCACCCTAAGCATATCGCCAACCTGCACCTCTTCAAGGGGAATTTCCTGTTCTTCTCCATTACGAATTACCCTTGCTATGGGCGGGACAAGATTAAGTAACCCTTTAATGGCCGAATTGGTTTTACTGTGTGCTTTTAGCTCCAGGACTTGACCTAATAGCACTAAAGTAAGTATCACAGCCGATGCTTCGAAATAGAGATGAACATTCCCTTGTAAGTCTTTAAACTGTGCCGGAAATAACCCGGGAAACAAAAGGCCGAATAGGCTGAACAGATAAGCAACGCCAACCCCTATGGAAATTAGCGTCCACATATTTGGTGACCATCTTCGAATGGAATTCCACCCCCGGATAAAGAATTGCCAGCCGGAATAAAAAACTACAGGTGTGGCTAAAGCGAATTCTATCCAGTTCAGGCCTTTCTGCGAAATAACGGCATTGAGATGAAGAAAGGGGATAAGGCTGGACATGGCAATAATAAATACCGGAACACTAAATGCTACAGCAATCCAAAACTTTTTTGTCATTTTTTGGTAGGCCTTCTCTTCATCGCTTGTTTCAACTCCTTTTTCAGGAACCAGCGTCATACCGCATTTAGGACATGAACCCGGCTTATCACTTTTAACCTCGGGATGCATGGGGCAGGTATAAATAACCTCCGAATGCTGAATACTTTCTTCTTTGTTCAGGTGCATGCCGCAAACAGGGCAATCACCAGGGCTGTCGTAGGTTTTATCCCCTTCGCATCGCATGGGGCAACTATATTGTTTGACAAGATTATGATCCATGATTTAGTGTTTTAATAAACTCCAGAAAGAAAATATTGGTTTGTGAATTTTATCATCCGAAAAAATAAATTCTATTATGGTTCAATAGATTTCTTCATTTCCTCAAATTCCTCTTTGCTGATCTCTCCCTTGGCAAAACGTTTTCTCAATACGTCAAGCGCCGATTTGCCATTGTCTTCTTGTGATTTATTGTAGTAATTTATTGCTTTTATAATCCCCAAAATGATGAGAATCAGTATGACAAGTCCTACAATCCAGCCAAAACCCATTCCCCAGCCTATTCCGCAACCCATTCCATGAAATCCGTACATAATATGCCTCCTTGAAAATTTAATTTAGCACAATCTTTGCTTCATATCATCACTTAAAGTGATTCGATAACCCGTTCAAGTTTTTGTTTTATTTCTCCGGCTATTTTGTCAAGTTCCGGGTTTTCAACTGCCATCATCAAAGCGACCGGATCAATGGCGGCAACTTCAATTTCATTTTTGCTCAATTCCTGAATAACAATGTTGCAAGGGAGCATGGTGCCGATCTTGTCTTCCTGTTCCAATGCCCTGTAAGCAAAAGGAGGATTGCATGCCCCGAGTATTTTGTATCGTCGAAAATCGATATTCAGTTTCTCTTTTATCTTTTCATGAAGATCAATTTCCGTGAGAGCAGCAAAGCCTTCATTATGTAACGCCTCTTTTAATAAATCAACGACTTGATCAAAATCTGCGTTTACTGTTTTATTGATGTAATATTTCATGTGAATTTGTTTTATTTTTTACACTAAGGACATAGGAACTCCATGACAAAAGACAATAATAATCTTGCGTGTGTCAAAATACAAAAATATTTTCAACATGCTTATTTCATCTTGCTTGTTGATTACTTGGCTTTAGTTACCATGTCTTTTTAATTTAGCAGTATATGCTTTTATACAGCAAAGATTCCTTCTTCGTCGGTTCTGACCTTATATACTTCATCGACAGGCGACACGATGATCATACCATCTCCCTTATAGCCAGTTCTTCCATTTTGCCTAATGATATCAATTATTTTTTGAACATGTTCGTCGGCTACTAAAATCTCGAGTTTAATGACTCTGTAAGCATCAATAAAAGAGTATTTCTCACTGAGATGTTCTTGTTCATGGTCGGAATACATGCCCGTGCCTTCACAATCAACTATGGTCATGGAACAAAACCCATTGCTTCTGAGGGCATTATTCACTTCCGCGAATTTCCTGTGCCTTATATATGCTTTTATTAATTTCATTGTTCTGAACCAATTAATTGGAGTCTTTTATAAGTCCTGCATCTTCTCTCAAATGACTGCTTTGATTTTTCTTGAAAGACATTGTTCCTGACAATGTCTTTCAAGCCATAAAATCATTTTAGTGCTGAAGTTAATGTTTCGTGGGCATCATCTTCATGTGATCCATATTCCCCGACATCTTTTTTGCTTTCATTTTTTGCATGCACATTTGCATCATCTTAGGGTGTTTTGACATCATTTCGGCCATCTTATTGCACATGACTGAATCATGTTCACACTTATCCATCATACTGCTCATCATTTTTTGCATCATTTCAGGATTACTTTTCATCATGTCCATTGTATTGCTACTACCGCCCCCTTTGTTGTTTTCCATCATCTGACTGCTTTCTTTCATCATCATGGTTTGTTTATGCACTTTCATTGCTTGCATAAAATCCATCATGAGCGTGTGATCTTTTAAAATGGTGTTGAAAATTTCCGTACGGGTTTCTTGATTCTTCAAAAGTTGACTTACATTCTTACTTTGGCCGAAGCTATTAAAAGCCACAAGGCTTATCAAAGAGAATATTAATGCTGTTTTTTTCATACATGTAATGTTTAAATTGTTATCAAACTAAGCTCAGCAACAGTGCTTATGACTATTGTGTTTATCTTGCATACCAACCGGCGCTAACTTCATGTTGCAAACAGGACAGTTTCCGGGCTGATCGTAGGTCTTCTCCCCTTCGCATTTCATTGGGCACTGATAACGGGTTTGCGGGTGACCTTGATTTTCTTCTTCATGTTGGTGAATGAGACTAACATCGCCATTTAATGCAACGGCTTCTGTTTTGCCTTCTTTTCGTCCAACTCCCGCGAAAAATTCTTTTAATGTTCTCATCGCGACTAATTTTTAATTGTATGATGCAAAGATAGGGGTCGCGAAACAGGAATCTATTACACAATTCCTATTTTGATTTACATAATCATCAGATTTCGTCGATGGATTTCCGTTTATGCTCGCCACTCTTCTTAAAATGGGAAGGAGTAAAGCCGGTTATTTTTTTAAACTGTCCCGAAAGATGTGCCACGCTGCTGTAATCTAATTCAAAAGCAATTTCGCTCAGCGATTTTTCATCATATACCAACAACTCCTTGGCTCTTTCTATCTTTAAGCTGATCAGATGATTTTCAATAGTTGTCCCCTCAACGGAAGAATAGAGCGTACTTAGATAGTTATAAGCGTGGTTTAAATGGTGGGACAAATAATCGGAAAAGCTCTCATTCTGTGCATCCGGATCATGATAGACATAGTCAATGGACAGTTTTTTTATCTGCTCGATGATACGGCTTTTGGCATCATTCATAATTTCAAATCCAACCTCATTCAGGCGATTTTGAATGAGCGCCAACTTTTCCTCCGAAACCGGAGTTTCAACCCGTACTTCCCCCATTTGCACAACAACGGCATCAGGAATGTCAGCATCGGTAAAAATTTTGGAAACCGCCATTATACAGCGGTTACAAACCATGTTTTTGATATAAATCGTCATCATACTTCGGTAATTATTTATCTTAACATGAGATCTTTCCTGATTATGAAAGCAAGAATAATGGTTAGTTACAATGAATTCTCTTTAGCGGTGTAGGCTCACCTTGTTTATCCTACCTGTCAAAGGGCACAAAGTTAATTCCTCTCTATGCAATTGTCAAGCATATAAAAGTTATCATTGACTAAAGATCAGTAAATTAGATGATCAATGCCATAGATGTGCATATCCGACGGGGCAGCAAATACACTATTCAATAAATTTCTTCATTTCCTCAAATTCCTCTTTGCTGATTTCGCCTTTAGCAAACCGTTTTTTCAATTCGTCAAGCGCTGATTTGCCGTTATCATCATGTGATTGATTGCTGTAATTTACGGCTTTGACGATTAACCATATTATGACAATCAATGCAACAATGCCGAGAAACCAGCCAAAGCCCATTCCCCATCCCATTCCATGAAATCCGTGCATCATAATTCTCCTTTCAAGTTTAATAATTCATTAAATCTTACCAACTTTTCTTCAAAGGTAGTATCAGAAAAACAGAAGAGTAGCAAGTTGACAATCTTTAATGACATAAACATAAATGCCGGATTCTCCAATGAAACAGAGAATCCGGTATTCAATGCGTTGATGGCATGTAATTTATCGTTGAGTCTCCTTATGACCTCATCAGCCTTTCAGGCACCTTCTCCAAAGGAGAAAGGAATTGGATGCGGAAAGTTAATGCGGATATAAAACTTCAACTTCGATTGGCGTCTTATTTAGTAAATTATCATTGACAGGGCAACGATTTTCTACCTCCTGAACCCATTTTTTCAATAATTCAGGTGTAACCGCTGCATAAGGTTTCAATTTTACCTGAATGTTTTTGAAGCCGGCACGCTCGGTAAACGATTTACCAAATAGTCTTTCCGGATTTAGATTGCCATTCATTTCAATTTCAAGTTTATCTAATTTGAACCCTAACTCTCCGGCAATTAAATGTCCCATAACATTTAAGCAACCTGCATAGCTTGCCAACAAATATTCTACCGGGTTTGCGCCATGATCTGTACCACCTAATGTTGGTGGTTCATCAATTACAATTTTGAAGTTCCGGGCTTCAGCTACGAATTTGGTGGGATTTTCACTAATCCCTTTAATAGAGAAATTTAAATCTGACATAATTTGATTGTTTATAATGAATACTTATTTATATATAACCCTCCGTTAGTGTGCATCTTCTTGTTTTAATATGATTTATATTTGTCCAATTATTTCTATAACAACAATAAAGCAAGTAGATTAAACCTCTACACTAATAAATCGCTCTCGTGCCTCGTCCACATACGATGTAAGACTTATTGCCAGCCATATACACGCATTTTGACATTTACCGCATCCTGTGCAGGCATCAACAGTATCAAGCCAGGGGATAAACACTCCGGCGTTTGTTGTTTCGCGCATGTATAAACATTTTGAAGGACATGCTGAAACACACTCAGTGCATCCTTCGCATTGTTCGGGAGTCACCCATGGGAGAACTTTTTGCTTACTCATATTAATTAAATCCAGAATTGTTCATCGGGAGGAGTCGTAAAGCCTGCGCCAATCGATTTCTGCGTTTTGTAGCAATAAACTCCGTATCGGCAAAATACAAATGCAATGGTAAATAATACAATGGTTAGCCTCAAAAAGAAAGCAAACAATGGAAGTTGCAGATAGATGAGAATTACCGATGCAGCACCACTTACTAAAGCGGCAACTCCGGCAACAAGAATCATCTTACCGGTTATGGCTGTTCGGGTTTCTGCTGATATTTCGGCAACTTTTATAATGGTAACCCACAAAACCCCGGTAGCAAAAAATGCAGCCAAGCCTATACTCAGAATAGTTAATGCACTAAATAATACAGGGTCGTGCTGAATTAGAAAATGAAAGATAAAACTTAACCCTGCAAATGCAATGGCAATCCGACTGCTCCAAAATGTCGCCGTGTAATGCCAGCCCATATCTTTAATTCCTTCGATACATCCCTTAAAGAGTATAACAGCGCCGATAAATGTTATTACCGGTGGAAAAGCCAACCATGAAAAATACCTATCGGGCGAATTTGAAATCAATTTGATATAAGCTCCCGACCAGTCAGGAAGCCACAAGCCAAGAATAGCAGGCACAGCGCCCCATTCTAACCATTTTACAACTTTCTTTTTAGGCCATCGGGGTTCAATGAATCCGGTTATTTGCTGTTTTGAAGTAATACTCATTCTTTTCAAAATTAGATGGATGATGAAATGCTGCTCTTTGCCCTGAATGATAAAGCCCATTCAACGTGGAGGACCATCGTCGGCCCAACGACTCGCTTCAAATTTAAGAACATCATTGTATGCCAGATTGTCGAGCCTTAGTCCCGCTTCCGGGCCTGGTTTTGTTGAATAAATTTCTTCAATTTCCACAAATAGTTCGTTCCCAATAATAAATGATTTCCCTTTAAATTGATATGCCGCCCTGATAGACCCTATACCTCCCGGGCCTAAGGATGCTCTGGGGTTTTCATTTAGGTTCTTTACTACTAATTGAATCTGTTTGGGACTAAGAATAAATTTCACCGTTGAGTCGTCAACCATGGTTGCTTTATCAACAACAATTACGGTGGGGACTCCATTTTTGCTGGCTGTGCCAATGTGTGCGCCGGTTCCTTCCAGCCAGTTTTTCTGACGAGGGGTGAGTTTTGCCATTATATTGCTGTATTAATTGGATTTCCTGCATTCTCAGGCGAGTAGTCGGTTATCTCGGTTACTTTTAAGGTAATTACACCTCGTTGCACTAAGACAGGTGGTCTGATATCCGGTGGAACTTCCGATGGTGGTTCCTTTTCTGCCCAATTGCCCCATTCTTTAAGTATCTCCGAGGCTTTCACTCCTTCAAACTCATAATCGGAAGGTAATCCTTCCTGTAGAATGGTGGCAGGGCCTTTGAACGACCATGTCCGTCCCTTTACAGGATGAGCCAGCGTAATGACCCCGATTGGGTTTTCGTTGAGATTTACCCTTGTTTTTTGAGCAAACATGTCGGCAATAAGGATGTATTCATCATTAAATACCGTGATAAAACGCTCGCCAACTGTATTAGGAATGCCCTCTAAACTACAAGTGGTAAGATGAACAACAGAACCTCCTTTTCCTACAATTTTCAAGGCATCTTTCATTGCATGATTAAGTTTCATGATAACTCTTTATTTTAATTGTAGTTTATATGTTCTGCTTTGATGACAATGACTCCTCTTTGTGCAAATACTTCAGGTTTTGTTTGGTTTTCATCATCCAGAATATTTTCTTTTTCCGTCCAATTACCCCACTGTTTCAGAATATCTCCGGCGGTAAGATCATAGAATCTGAATTTCTGAGGATGCCCCCATTGAATAATATTTCCCGGCCCTTCAATAGTGATGCTTTTATCGGAATATGGCAATACAATTGAAATGATTCCAATACGATTTTCATTCAGGTTTACTTTCGTTTTTTGCGCAAATAAATCGGGAATCAGAATATATTCATCTAAATACACATCGGTATAAGGCGAAGGCAAAAGATTAATATTTCCGTTTAGCGATGAGGTGACAAGATAAACGACGGTATCGTTAATCCCTTTGATTTTTAGAAGTGAAACTATTTCGTGTGGCAATTTCATCTTGATTCTGTTTGTAATTTATTAAATTTGATCCGGCGATCATTATTTCTGTACTAAATCATTGGTGTCCTCATCATTGAATATAAATTCAAATTCACAACCCGGATTGCCTTCGAGGATAGTTTTACTGCGGTGCATTTCAATGCAATTTGAAAAACCTTGCAAGAAGGCTTTGTCCCGACAACAACTAAGCGTGCTACCTAATTTTTCAGCGTTTATTTGTTTGTAGAATGCCGCATATTCACAATGGGTTATTTTGAAAGTCAACTTTGTAGCTGATAAATTAAAATCTTCTATGGTCAGGGAGCTTCCTGCTGCCAGTTGTTTCCAATGTTCCGCGTACGCTAAAAGGCTATTGTCTTTTTGTTCTTCCTTGAATTTTCGTCCTGCCTCAAATGCTATTCTTTCAATAGTGCCCCTTATATTATGAATAATATCTTCTTCGTCATAGACAGAACACAACCCTGCTATTATGGGTTGTAATAATCGGGCTTCTATTTGGCGCTGAGAAAAAACAGGTTGTTTTATATCGTTCATAATTCAAATCGTATAATTTGGTTGTGTACAAAAGTAGCGTGAATGCTAAGACCGGACAATACCACACAAATGGTATTTTTCTTATACGCGCTCATAGAGTAATATGAACAATATAATTTCCTGTTTTGAATTTTGACCTCTCCCTAATTATCTTCTTTCGATTGCTGATTTTTAGGTTTCTTTCTGACCTCATCCGCCCTTTGGGCACCTTCTCCAAAGGAGAAGGGAAAAGGATTTGTTCGTTTATTTGTGACTTCTTCCAGGTTGCCAACGACAGAATAAATGAGGGATCTGTTTTGTCACATTATGGAAAAACGAGTATATTTGCATTCCATTGAAATGTAGAAAAATGAAACGAACATGTTGCTTCTCAACGCTCAAGAGTATGATAATAATTTTAGCAACATGGAGTTCCATACATCCTTAGCATTAAAATAAAAATAGACGTATGAAAGTCAGAGACAGCGGGATGCCCGATGAAATGGTGTGGGATACTTTTTTTGATATTGATCTGATTTTATCGGAATTGCATATCAATACTCAAGTCAACGATTTGGTTGAGATTGGCAGTGGATATGGAACGTTTACCATTCCGGCGGCAAAACAAATTAAGGGCAACCTGTATGCCTTCGACATTGAAAGTGACATGATTGACATTGTAAAGCAGAAGCTGGCGGATGCACATATCGTCAATGTAATCGTGGCAAATCGGGATATTTTGGCACAAACAACGGGGTTGGCCGATAACTCTGTGGATTATGTCATGCTATTTAATATTCTGCATCACGATGCTCCTATAGATTTCTTTACCGAAGCATACCGGATATTAAAGCCGAAAGGAGAAATCGGCATTATTCATTGGCGAAGCGATATTTCAACGCCAAGAGGTCCCGATGTAAGCATCCGACCCACACCCGAACAGATGTTGAAGTTGATTGACAGACGAAAATTCGATATTGACAAAGAACCGTTTATCCTTGAACCCTATCATTACGGAATACTTATTTCAAAACGATAACTTTACAACAATGAAACGAGCCATAAAATGACTTATAATCAAGAGAATGATTATCTTGGCG
>DAIDKM010000025.1:0-9981 GCA_027450045.1 Paludibacter sp.
ATGTAAGGTTGTTTTTATTTGAATGAAGAGGCTGTCTCAAAGTAACTTGGGGCAGCTTTTTTCATATTGCTTCTCTCCACAAAGAATATGCTCCAATTCAGCTAACTTTGCGAAATCAATTTCAATTGATACTTTCTGCAAATAGATTTATCGCGTAGTTATGAGGGCAGGCATTCTCATTTTTCTTTTGTTGGTAAGCATTTACAGTTGTCGTCGCAAAATTGCGGCAGACGAAATACGGTTACAGCAGGCTGAATCGATGACACGCAGTCATCCTGACAGTGCAATGGCTCTTTTGCACGCCATCACACAACCGAAAAGATTGCCTGCCACTGATTATGCCCGATATGCTTTGTGTTACAATGAAGCGGCATGGCGTCTTGATCCACAAACGCTCTCCGATCCATTGGCTTCGTTGGCAGTGACTTATTATACCAAAAAGAAAAACGACAATGAAGCAGCCATGGCATTTTTTCTGTTATCGAAAACAAAAGAGGAAGAACACGATGCACAAGCAAGAGCCGATGCTTTGATGCAAGCAGAAACGTATGCGCGGGTTAGCCGAAATATGCGTGTACTGGGATTGGTTTATGAAGAAAAAGGGTTGATTTTGCACGACCAAGATGCAGATAGCAGCAGTGTTGAACAATTTAAAAAGGCGGAGGCTATCTTTACTTCGATTCATGACACCTACAATGAAATCGTTGAAAATATAGGAATAGGCAATGCCTTTTTAGCACAAACGCATTACGACAGTGCGAAGTACTACTATGATGTGGCGGAAAATATGGCATGTTCAACCAAGCGTGCCGTTTTGCTATCGAGTATTTTGCGTTTGAAAGGATTAAATGCATTGTATCAAGGTCATTCTGATGAAGCATTGCGATTTCTACAACAATCCTTGAACACATCCCACGATGCCTACGATGCCGGAAAGTACATGAATCTGGGCTGGGTTTATTTGAAACTAAAACAGTACCAAACAGCACGTAAAACGTTATTAATGGCTCTGCAACATCATCCTCCCTTCGGTTTGGAAGAAGCTTGTTACCATCAATTGATCAATGTGGCATATGCGCAACATGATCTGAAAGGGTTGCGTAAATACGCATTGCAATATGTTACACAAGCCGATTCGTCTTATGATAGTTCACTCAAAGCCAGTTTGCTTGGATTGGAGAAGAAATATCACTATGAGCGACTTCATACTGAAAATCAGTCGTTGACGATCAAGAATCAGCGTTTGTTTCTGGGCATTTTGGTGGTTCTGCTATTGCTGGTGATCAGTGGTTATTTTTCTTTACGCATTACGTTGAAGAACAAAGAAATACAATTATTGCGTGAGCAAGAGAAGGTGCGTCTGTCAGAGCGCGAACAAACCTTGCGTGAATCCATGGCAAGTAAACTCGATGTGTACGAAAAGCTTGTATCGCTTCGCACCCTGCCCAACGATAGGCCTGAGCATATTGGTACGCAATTTCAAAGTTTGTTTAATGATGGCGTTTTGAAATCAAAATCAAGTATACAGGATTTTATTCAAAATGTGGATGAAGTGCACGATCATTTTTCAGTCAAACTGCAAGCGAAATACCCTCAATTGACGAAACAGGATATTTTGGTGTGTTGTTTGATTCGAGCCGGCTTCGATACTTCTACCATCGTTGGATTTCTCGACATTCAGATGGAATCTTTTCACATGCGTTGCCATCGCATCCGCGAACGCATGTCCTTACAACGAAAAGCAAATTTGGCACAATTTCTTGCTAAATTTCCAGGGGATTCCAAGTCCTAAAAGGTGCTTTTTGGCAACTGTAAAGTTTTTTTTATTTTGGCCTCTTCTATTTGTCTGATTTATAATCAGATGGAATAGTTAATTTATGTATTGTAAAGTTCTGATTTTTGCAGCTTTAGGATTATTGCGCTAAGTTTTCGGTAAATTTGAAAGGAAAAATGTCGATTGCGCTGTGAAAGGGAAGGTAACCGATTGCTTTATGAAATTCCCATGTTTTACCAAACATCTATATACATGAAAATAAAGCAACAGGGGATTAGCTTCGCTGATTTCGCAAGCTCAATTCCATTTGTCCTTTAAAATCACAAGTATTTAAAAATGAAAAGTGTCAGTCACCGCCTGCAATAAAATAATAGGAAAAAGTATTCCCTCAACAAACCAAGGCAGTTGTTTTAGCTAATTTAAAATTACCGGTATGCAAACAAACAAGTTGTATCAACAAGCATTATCTATGTTAGAATCGTTGCCAATATTAGGCTTAGAAAATAGTGAAGAACAGTGTCAACTGAATCAGGCAATCCTTCCTTGTAAAGGATATTGTCATCAATTGTGTTTGCCCAATTCTTTAGTTGAAAAAGGGCAAAAGAATTGGTGACCAAAGCTACTATTAGCAATGATTTGTACGAATTAAACAAGATATACGCTATGTTAGAACTTAAAGAAAGCCGTTATAATTATCGGCTACATTATGATGATCAGGTGCTTTTTTTTAATGGAATGACGCGGCAGTTTATTCCTGTCCCTCTCTTTTTGCAAGAGATTGTTGAATCTTTTTTGGCCAATCCATACAAGACAAGTCAAGAGTCGCCGAGATTTTTAGACAAACTGAAATCAACAGGTTTATTGATTGATAAATCAATTGATGAAATAGAAGTGATCCGAGAGCGGCATCAACAAGCGCGAAATGCAGCATCCTATGAATTAATACTTACACTCGACGAACCTTTTGTTCATCAGAATCGATCTGAAATATCTTTGGCCGAAAACCGTTCGGCAATGAGCGAACAAGTGAGACAATCTATCAAAAGACATTTGGATCGCTATGTGGTTCAACATCACCTACAGCAGTTGCAATTAGAATGGCTTGGCAAAGGGGTGCATCAACATTTGCAGCACGAGATCAAAGAGATTTCTGAGTATGCAGTTAATGTATGTCAGGCAAACAAAGTAGATTTTCAAATAGGTATTACGACCCACTATTTATCGTTTAAAGAGCAGGATGTTGCCTTGTTGAAGAAGTTGCCGGTTCGCTCCATTCGACTGTTATTAGACTTATCGAATCAAGGGAAGCAACACGTTGCGAAAGAGGAAGTTGTAGTTACATTCTTAACTCACTTGAAACAATTAGTGACTTCGCTTCCGGATGTTTTGTTCATTTTGCTTATTCAAAGCGACATTCAGTCGTTCGATTTTCAATCTTTCATTCAGTCGATGAATGAGCAGTTTTCTGAACAGGAAAGAGTAAATATATCGGTTTTTGTACACGATGAATTGTCCGCTTCTCGACAAAATGGCGCTTCGTTGCGTGAAGACATGTTGCGACGTCTTTATCAATCGGGCTATAACCAACAATGGGAAGATTTATTACCTATGCTTTGTTCGGGAGAAAAGAGACATGCCTATACGATGTACGGCGAAGGAAGTGTTGGAAAGTGTGCTGTCAGCTTCAATCAAACCGCACCCGGCTATGTGACTACGCATGGCAATATTTTTTGGGATGAAACGACAACACGAATGGATAGCGATATTCCGTTCTTTGAAAATATGCGTTGCTTGTCGTGTAAACATTTGCCGCTGTGTATGGGACAGTGTATTCCTATTCAACGGATTCAAGGAGAAGATAAGGTTGTTGCATCATCCGATTGCTTGTTGCCGCCATGGGGTATTTCACCCGAATCTGCCATACGGAACTACTGTTCTTCCATGATGGAACATTATGTGGATGACGACAAGTCCGAATTATAGAAAGAGTTTCTTTTTTGAAGCTTATCGCTCAATTTCCTTTCAATGTGTAAGCTATAAATGGTATCTTTGCTGCTATGTTTGCAGAGATACTATTTTTTTTATGTTTGTTGCCGATCGCTGTGTATGGAATATTTCTATTGCAATTAGGCAAAGGATGGTTATCGCGACCTGTATTTGAAGAAAATAACACTCCCTCGCCTATCAAAGTGTCCGTTGTGGTGTGTGCACGCAATGAATCGGCACGCATTCAACATCTGCTTGCATGTCTGGAAAATCAAAGCTACATACACAAAGAAATCATTGTTGTTGATGACGGTTCGACCGATGGCACGGCCGATGTTGTACTTACTTTTCCTTATGTAGCGTTACTCTCGATATCAGATAGCGTGGGCAAGAAACAAGCATTGAAGAAAGGGATTGAGCATGCAACCGGAGAATTAATTGTTTGCACGGACGCTGATTGTACGATGGGAACCGCTTGGTTAGAGACTTTAGCGAAGTGTTATGACCAACAAAAACCCGATATGATCATTGCGCCGGTTCGCGTGTCATCCAATAAAACGCTTTTTCAAAAAATGCAGGCGGTCGAATTTATGAGTTTGGCTGCATCTACTGCCGGTGCTGCTGCTATCGGACATCCGATTATGTGCAACGGAGCCAATTTGTCATTTACAAAAAAAGCATGGAGTCGCTCTTCAGATAAGTTAATGGAGAAATATGAGTCGGGTGACGATATGTTTCTCATGGAAAGCATTAAACGCCAAGGTGGTAAAATTGTTTTTGTAAAATCAGAAAAAGCGTTAGTTACTACAACGCCCAGTTTAACGTTACGTGCTTTTTTTCAACAACGAAGTCGGTGGGTTTCTAAAAGTAACGGATACACCGATCGGGAAATACAATTTGCTGCCATACTGGTTGCCTTGGTAACAATTGCTCCACTTCTATTTTCATTACTTGGCTTTTTCAATAGCCAATTTTTCCTGCTTGGTTTGATTCTTTGGGTCGTAAAAAGCTCGATGGATTGGACGTTTCTTCGTTTGTTTCGCTCGTTTTTTTCTATTCCTTTACCGCTATCAATCTTTTTGCCATTAGCCATTCTTTATCCGTTTTATTTGACACTGTCAGTTGCAATGGGGAAAATGAGGAAAGTGGTTTGGAAATAGATATGCAAAAACATTTTTCGATATAATAGATTCCAAAAGATATACTAAAATTAGAAGTTTAACGTTTTACTATTATGGAAGAAGAGATAAAAAAATGTATTGACGTGTTACGTTCCGGAGGTATAATTCTTTATCCTACGGATACTGTGTGGGGGTTAGGATGCGATGCAACCAATGAAGTTGCGGTAAAACGCATTTATGAAATTAAACAACGCGCTGACAGTAAGGCATTATTACTATTAGTAGATAGTGTGGGCAAAGTGCAAGGCTATGTTGATGAAATGCCTGAACTGGCTTATGACATCATTGAAATGAGTGAAAAACCAGTCACCATTATTTATTCAAAAGGGAAGAATCTTGCCGCCAATGTTTTAGCAGAAGATGGAAGCATTGGTATTCGTGTCACCAAGGAGTTGTTTTCGCACTCTTTATGTGAACGGTTTCGGCGCCCGATTGTTTCCACTTCGGCCAATATCAGTGGAGCACCAACACCACGTAATTTTTCACAGATTGCATCAGAAATTGTTGAAATAGTAGATTATGTAGTTGCCTATCGCCAGAATGATTTAACTGAAGCCGCTGCATCATCCATTATTAAACTTGGCCCCGGCAGTTGTGTCAAAGTGATTCGCGAATAACTTTTTTGAAGAAGATGAATAGACAAAAACAGATGCTCCAATATGTTGTTGCCGATTTGGCAATGGCTGTTGTAGTATGGGTGATATTCTTTGTTTTTCGCAGATATGCCAATGACAGTCAACTATTTCCGGATGTTGCCATCTGGGATCCAAATGAAAGCTTTTGGATCATGTTGTTTATTTATCCATCCTATTGCCTGCTTATTCATTATTTGTCCGGTTACTACTTGCGTCCTTTTAGGAAACAGCGTCTTGTTGAGTTTGTTACAACTTTCACAACCTCTCTTTTGATTGCTTTGACCATATTTTTCGTGTTGGTTTTGGGCGATATAGTCGTTTCGTATCATTATTATTATGTGTCGTTTACCGTGTTGTTCGCTTTGCAGTTTGGATTCACATACTTTGCCCGTCATATGATCACCCGACATGTGGCGAAGAAAATAAAAACAGGACAGCTGAGCTTTAATACGTTGATTGTTGGAACCGGCCATAATGCACACACTGTTTTCCAACAGTTACAATTGAGTCAACACAAGGAAGGCAATAAAGTGGTAGGTTTTGTGGAAGTAAGCGACGAGGCAATTGTTGATAAAGAGAAGGTGCTTTGTCCGCTGCATGAGATTGCCTCTGTTATTCAACAACATCATATCGTTGAGTTTTTTATCGCTGTGGATAATGCGGACGAAGATACGCTCTTTTCCATCATCAATGCTTTATTGATTTATCCCGTCTCTATTAAAATGTTGCCCCGAACGTATGAATTCCTGACGGCGCGTGTAAAGATCAATCAATTTTTAACGTCTCCTTATATTGAAATTACGGCTCTTACAATGTCGGATTGGCAACTATGCGTTAAGCGTTTTTTTGATATCGCAGTGTCTGCTTTTGTTTTGGTTTTCTTTTCGCCGGTTTTTCTTTATTTGTTCATTCGAGTCAAGCAGGATGCCCCAGGCGCAGCGTTCTACCGACAAGATCGCATTGGATTACATGGAAGACCTTTTCAGATCATTAAATTCCGAACGATGCATCACAACGCTGAGACTGGAGTTCCGCAGTTAACTACTGCACAAGATCAGCGAATAACGCCTTTTGGCATGGTCATGCGTCGCTATCGATTGGATGAATTACCCCAATTTTATAATATCCTGAAAGGTGAAATGTCAATTGTAGGGCCTCGTCCTGAACGCAAGTACTTTATTCAACAGATCATGGAAATAGCTCCATACTATTGCTTACTCTATAATGTTCGACCTGGATTAACATCGTGGGGGCCTATTAAAGTAGGTTACACAGACACAAGGGATAAAATGGTGGAACGACTCAAATACGATATTCTCTATTTGGAAAATATGTCCTTACTATCGGACTTGCAAATTTTATTTTTCACTTTATCGATCATTATAAGAGGGAAAGGCTTGTAAAAGTTGCCAATTTCATTCAATATCACTACTTTTGTGATTTAAACAAAAGGCAGAAATCACATTGTTTTTGTGACTTTATTTAATTGATTACCAACATTCAGCTATGAATTTTTCATTGAATAACGTGAATAAGAAATGGTTTTGGGGAGCAATCATTCTGGTTGTGCTTATGGCAATGGCTTTGTTATTTGCTTTAAAAACTATTTCTGATAAAAATAAAGAGATGAGTAGTTTTGTAGGCCAAATGACATACGAAAAAAGTCAAATAGAACAAGAATACCAGGACTTCTCAAAATCGATGGATGGATTACAATTTAAGACCAATAACGACTCATTAGCCCATCAGATTGAAATGCAACAACAACATATTCAATCACTCATGCAGGAGTTGCACACCGTTAAAGCCACCGATACACAAGAGATTGCCAGATTAAAAAGGGAATTGGCGTTAGTTCGTTCTGTCATGTTGCATTATGTGAACATTGTGGATTCACTAAACCAAATCAATGCCGCATTGACAACGGAAAACAAGGTGGTTAAGCAGAAATATGTGCAGGCAACACAAACCGTGCAACAATTGTCGAAAGAAAAAAGCACGTTGACCGATCAAGTGAAAATGGCGGCACGTCTCGAAGTGAAAACACTTTTTATTCAAACATTGACAGACCGCAATCGTAAAACCGATAAGGTAAAAAAGACGGCAACGATAAAAATTTATTTTACCATTTCCAAAAACATTACTGCGACTCCCGGCGATAAAATAGTCTATGCACGTATTATGACCCCCGATAATGAAGTTTTGTCAAACAACCCCAATGATCTTTTCCCGTTTGAAAACCGCCAAATCCAGTTTTCTTGTAAGAAAATGGTGGAATATCAGGGTACTGATTTGTCAGATGTCCTTTATTGGCAAGTAGATCAATTGTTATTTCCCGGCACCTATCGCGTCGATCTTTTTGCGGATGGCAATCTTATGGGACAACAGACTTTTGTGCTAAAGAAATAGCAAAGCCGGTTTGTCTTACTTTTACAGCGCATCTCGTATTGATTTTTACTAACAAATGGATGTGCAACCGATCTTAAAAGAATATACTACCTACTTACAACTCGAAAAGTCACTCTCCATTCATACGGTAGTGGCTTATGTGAGCGATGTGGAGAAATGGTTTACTTACCTTTCCGATGCTTCGATCCCCTATTCAGAAGCAAAACCGGAACATTTCAATGATTTTTTGATTGATTTGGCTGAGATTGGACTCTCTGCCCGTTCACAAGCCCGGATTATTTCGGGTATCAAATCCTTTTATCATTTTCTGATTCTTACTGATCAACTTGACGTTGATCCAACCGATCAGCTCGATTTGCCTAAGATTGGGATTCATTTACCGGAAGTATTATCGGTTGAAGAAGTCAATCTATTAGTTGATTCCATCGATCTTTCGTCTCCTGAAGGACAACGAAACCGTGCCATTATTGAAACACTTTATGGATCTGGGCTACGCGTCAGCGAATTGGTAAATCTGAAAATGTCGGGTATTGACTTTGAACGTGGCGTGGCGCGCGTGGATGGCAAAGGAAGCAAACAGCGCTTGGTTCCGCTTTCGGAAGAAGCATTGGCGCAAATTGCTCAATGGAAATTGATCCGGCACGAAATGAAAATTCAAAAAGGACACGAAGATTTCCTGTTTTTGAATCGACGTGGCGCCAAACTGACGCGTGTGATGATTCTCATCATTGTCAAAAAGTTGGCAAAACAGGTAGGTATTGAGAAAACTATCAGTCCTCACACCTTCCGGCATTCCTTTGCCACACATTTATTGGAAGGCGGTGCCAATTTACGCGTCATTCAACAACTTCTGGGACATGAATCAATCATGACAACCGAGATTTATACGCATATTGATATGAATTTGCTTCGGGATACTATTTTGCGTTTTCATCCCAGCAATCAGAAAAAACCCAATCAACCGAAATAAATTCATGTTGATTGGGTTTGAATATGTTCTTTAATCAAGATTAATCTTACAACAAAGAATCAGGAGAAAGATTTTTGCTTTCGATATCCATAAAGTAATTGTAGGTACCAACGGTTAATTCATCGCAAGCTGCATAATCACAAACGATAATTCCTTTTGGATGCAATTGCAACATGCTGATTGTCCATTTATGATTAATGCCTTCTTCCACTGCATGGTGCAACGCGCGGGCTTTGTTGTGTCCATTGACTAAAATAAGCACTTCTTTCGCATCCAAAATTGTTCCAACGCCGACAGTCAATGCCGCTTTCGGAACCTGATCGATATCGTTGTTGAAAAAACGCGAATTGGCAATCATCGTATCCATCGTTAATTCTTTGTCGCGAGTACGTGAATGCAATGATGAGCAAGGTTCATTAAAAGCAATGTGCCCGTCAGCGCCGATACCGCCCATAAACAAGTCGATTCCACCTACCGATTTTATCTTCTCTTCGTAACGTTGGCATTCTGCGGCTGTGTCGGTTGCCATTCCATCCAAAAGATTCACATTTTCCGGGCGAATGTCAATGTGGCTAAAGAAATTTGTCCACATAAATGTGTGATAACTTTGCGGGTGGGTTGCGGGTAACCCGATGTATTCATCCATGTTGAACGTGATCACATGTTGAAACGAAACCCTTCCTGCTTTGTTATGTTCAATCAGCGCTTTATAGGTGCTTAACGGCGTTGATCCGGTTGGCAAACCCAAAACAAACGGTTTTTCCGCCGTAGGTTTTGCTTCTCTGATTTTTGAAACAATGTAATTGGCCGCCCATTGCGACATGAGCGTGTAATCAGGTTCAATAATAAGTCTCATACGGTTGTTGAATGCTTAATTATTTGTTGCGTTTTTTAGATAAGCTAAGGAATGGGTTATGCTTTTGCAAGCACTTTTCCTAATGCGATGCACGCGTCATACGCAGCTTCTTTCAAACTTTGTTTTTCTTCCACCGCTGTTCCGATAACCTCCCATTTCATCCGTTCGGC
>DAIDKM010000025.1:9990-37282 GCA_027450045.1 Paludibacter sp.
CGCGTCATACGCAGCTTCTTTCAAACTTTGTTTTTCTTCCACCGCTGTTCCGATAACCTCCCATTTCATCCGTTCGGCAAAGGTTGCTAAAATTTTGATTGAAGCATTCGACCAGGTAGATGAACCGAAATAGGAGAATTTACGGTGTTTAATATCACGATTTTCTATTTTGAGTAAGAAAGAAGCCATTTCGGGGAAAAGACCGTTGTTGTATGTCGGACTACCGATGACCAATCGATCGAATCTATAAATGTCGGTAAGAATAAATGAAGCATCTGTTTTGGCAACATCGTAAATGACAATGTGCTTTTCGCCTGCTTCCGAAAGTCCTTCTGCAATAGCTTCAGCCATTTGTTCGGTGTTTCCGTACATACTGGCATAAACAATCACCACGCCAGGGATACCTTCGTTGCGACTCAAGCGGTTCGTCATTTCAATGATTTTTGGAATTTGATCGCGCCAAACAGGTCCGTGTGTCGGACAAATGGATTTGATTTCCACCGTGTTCATTTTTTCCAATGCTTTTTGAACCGGCGAGCCATATTTTCCTGCTATATTGGCAAAGTAACGATCAAATTCTTCTAAATACTTGGTGACCATCAAATCGGTGTCAACCACACCTCCGTCTAATGCACCAAACGCACCGAACGCATCACCTGTAAAGATTGCTTTATCAGTTGCATCATACGTCATCATGGTTTCCGGCCAATGAATCATCGGCGTCAAAAAGAATTGTAGTTGATGTTTCCCCAATGATAATGTGTCATTGTCCGTGACTTCCAATAAACCATCTTCAATCCCGTAATAACCTGCTAACATTTTGAACGTGCGATTATTTCCAATGATTTTTACATCAGGAAACAAGCGTCGTATGGCACGGATGGAGCCTGAATGATCAGGTTCCATGTGGTTGATAACGAGATAATCGACACTACGCCCTTGCAATACGTTCAATAGTTTATCAATATAAATTTCGGCAAATGGAATCTCAACGGTGTCAATTAATGCTACCTTTTCATCCATAATGACATACGAATTGTATGACACACCATAAGGAAGCGGAATTTGATTTTCAAACATCAATTTTTGCCGGTCGTTGACACCAACATAATAAATATCGTTTGTTATAGATTTTGCTTTGAACATACGTACAAAATAATTAATGAGTTACTGATGAGTGTGTCATGGTACTCATTTTGTCGTTATCCGACAGTTTGATTTAAGATTGCAACATGCAATTTCTATCCTTTGTTAAGTCGGGATGTTATTATGATTGCCTTATTTAGCGAGCATTTGCATTACTTGCTCCACAACGTTTTGCGGTGTGAAACCAAATTTCTCATCCAATACTTTAAATGGAGCGGAAAAACCGAAGTGATCCAATCCAAACACGGTAGCCATTAGCCCCCACCAAACGCTGAAGCGTTGAAGGCAGCCCGGCTGTGAGTCCAAATGCAGGGATAGTCGATGGGATGACAGATTGGCGATATGCTGAATCTTGTTGGAAAAAGAGTCCTTCGGAGGGTGCTGAAACCACTTGCGATGCAACTCCTTTTTCTTCCAAAAGCGGAACTGCGGCTAATAAGGTGGCAACTTCGGAACCATTGGCGATTAAAACAACGTTCGGAGCGGTCTTTGCATTGTGAACGACATAAGCGCCACGAGCAGCTTGTAAAGCTTGTTGGTATCCATTTGTAGTAACAAGGCTTTTAATGTTTTGACGTGACAAAATCAACCCAGTCGGAGAATGACGGTTTTCTAACGCTAACTTCCATGCAACTGTTGTTTCGTCGGCATCAGCAGGACGTAACACTAACATGCCATTGTGTCCATGATGATTTTTAAGTTGTTCCATCAAACGGATTTGAGCTTCTTGTTCTACCGGTTGGTGGGTTGGACCATCTTCTCCCACACGAAATGCATCGTGTGTCCAAATAAAGATTACCGGAAGTTCCATTAAGGCTGCCATACGTACAGCCGGTTTCATGTAGTCGGAAAAGACAAAGAAAGTTCCGCAAGCCGGAATTACTCCGCCATGAAGAGCCATTCCGTTCATAATAGCTGCCATGGTTAATTCGCTTACACCTGCCTGAAAGAATGCACCTGAAAAATCACCTTTGGCAAAGGCTTTCGTTTTCTTGAGAAACCCATCGGTTTTATCAGAGTTTGAAAGGTCAGCCGAAGCGACAATCATATTTTCAACCTGCGTAGCCAAAGCAGCTAACACGGTTGAAGATGCAGCGCGTGTTGCCTGATCCGCTTTTTGAGTAATGGATGTATAATCGACAGCAGGCGCTTCGTTCGAAAAGAATGTGTGAAATTTATGAGCAAGCGCCGGGTTTTCTTTTTCCCATGCAGCTTGTATTGCTTTGCGTTCGGCAGCGATTTGTGCCAACTCTCTCATGCGTTTTGCATAGAGAGCTTCTGTTTCAGGGAACACGGTAAAAGGATTTTCCGGATCGCCACCTAAGTTTTTAATGGTGTTTCCATAAGAAGCTCCGGCTTCTCCCAATGGCATTCCATGTGTTGCACATTGGTTTTCAAAACTTGTTCCTTCGGCGGTAAGCGCTCCTTTCCCCATTACGGTGGCGCCAATGATAATGGTTGGTCGTTGAGTTTCCTGATTGGCTGTTTTCAATGCCTGACGAATGGCATCGGCATCATTGCCATCAATTTTGATCACATTCCAACCCCATGCTTCATACTTCATTGCCGTATCTTCGGCGCTCACAACACTTACGCTACTCGATAGCTGAATACCGTTTGAATCGTAGAAAAGAATTAAATTATGCAAGCCAAGAGTTCCTGCAACACGACCGGCGCCTTGCGAAATTTCTTCTTCTATTCCTCCATCGGAAATAAAAGCATAGATTTTATGATTCATCCATTCGCCGAAACGAGTGGCTAAAAAGCGTTCCGAAATCGCTGCGCCTACAGCCATGGTATGCCCTTGTCCTAACGGACCGGAGGTGTTTTCTACACCACGCATAATGTCTTTTTCGGGATGTCCCGGTGTGTTACTGCCCCATTGACGAAACTGTTTGAGATCGTCCATTGTATATTTACCGGTAAGCGCTAACACACTGTAAAGCATCGGCGACATATGGCCAGGATCAAGGAAAAAACGATCACGATTTACCCACGTTGGATCGGTGGGATCGAAGACGAGGAATTCACTAAATAATACGTTGATAAAGTCAGCACCACCCATAGCACCACCCGGGTGTCCCGAGTTTGCTTTTTCTACCATGCTGGCGGCTAAGATACGAATATTGTTTGCTGCACGATTTTGATCTGAAAGAGTTTGCATAAGATATTGATTTGATTGAAGGATGTATTAAGGAAAAAATTTACTTATTCTTCGTCATAAATACCAATAGATTTCCCATATTGATATTCAGCTTCCAAGAGGAGTTGAACTTCTTCTTCAGTCAGTTTAATGATTTTTTCTTTGCGGATGGCTTTCATGATAAATGCCATCATGGCCTCCTCGTCAATCGATGCTTCTTCTACGGAGTTTTCATCGATATATCCGTTTGAATCGTAATAATCGTAGATAACATCTAAGAAATAAGAGATGTCATCGTCCGATAATTTTTCTTTGAGTTCTTGCGCAATGTAGTTACGGATGAAGGCAATGGCTTGCTCATCATCAAATTCGAGAAGTTCATCATCTTTTGTGTCCATAGTATCTAATGTTTTTTTGTGTGAGATAGTTACCGATTAAGATTGATTTTCGTTAGTAAAGTTACCCCTTTCGTTTGAGAGTTGGGGACTATCCGCTTGTTTATTTGATCTCTTTTTGAAAAAATAGCAGTTCTTTAGAGTAAGTATTGGCTGCTAATGGATTCATTGTTAAAGACTTTTTGAATAGTATCTGCAAACAGATCGGCTATGGTGATGATATGCACCTTGGCGCATTCGTGTTTGTAGGGAATGGAGTCGGTGAACATAATTTCCGTTAGCATGGAATCCTGAATACGTTCCGTTGCAGGAGGCGACATAATGGCATGAGTAACAATGGCCCGTACCGATTTTGCACCATATTCCATCATTAATCCGGCAGCTTTGGTCAATGTGCCGGCAGTATCGACCATGTCGTCTAAAATAATCACATTTTTGCCGGTCACCTTACCAATGATTTTCATTTCGCTTACTTCATTGGCTTTTTCACGCAATTTATAGCAAAGCACCATTGGCACTCCGAGATGTTTTGAATAGGAACCGGCTCTCTTTGAACCTCCAACATCGGGAGATGCAATGGCTAAGTTGTCTATATTTAATGATTTGATGTAGGGCACAAAAATAGACGATGCGTAAAGGTGATCTACGGGAACATTAAAGAACCCTTGTATCTGATCAGCATGTAAGTCCATCGTGATTACCCTGTCAACGCCGGCAACACTCAATAAATCGGCGATAAGTTTTGCGCCGATGGAAACGCGCGGTTTGTCTTTTCGATCTTGCCGTGCCCAACCGAAGTAAGGAATAACCGCGATGATCTTGTAGGCAGATGCACGCTTTGCAGCATCGATCATAAGCAACAACTCCATCAGGTTATCGGACGAGGGGAAGGTGGATTGCACCAGAAATACATACGAACCGCGAATCGACTCTTCGTAAGTGACTGCAAATTCCCCGTCAGCAAAACGAGTGGTGGTCATTTTGCCCAAATCACAACCCAAACTGTCACAAATTTTCTCGGCAAGGTACCTGCTGTTTGTACCGGAAAATACTTTGTAAGTGTGTCCTAACGGCATAAAGAAGAAATTTAGAAATGTTCAATTCAGTGTGATGACTCTGTCATTTACGCGTAAATTGTCGTGCCATTGACGATGATTCAAACCAACGTTATGGTGTAGAAAACCTACTTGTTATAGCAAAGAAAGCAAAAAAAGGGCTTACACACAAATGTAAACCCTTTTGAAAAGTACCCGAAGTGGGACTTGAACCCACACAGCCGCAATGGCCACAGGATTTTAAGTCCTGCGTGTCTACCGATTCCACCATTCGGGCAGCTTTAGAGCGGAAAACGGGACTCGAACCCGCGACCCCGACCTTGGCAAGGTCGTGCTCTACCAACTGAGCTATTTCCGCAATCATGATGTTGTTTTGCTCGAACTCACCTGTAGCCGCACCTTGTGACCATAAGAAAGCTCTGTTTTTTTGCGATGCAAATATAGCTATTTTTTTTTCTCCACGGGGTGAATGATTAAAAAAAAGGGATATTACCACATCATTTTTGCTGTTCATCGGGGTTATTTTTCAAATTATAACGGTAGAAGAGGCCTATATTTTTGTATAAATTACTCTATTCTATTTAGATAGATTTTGATCATTCTTTGTCGGGCAATTTCATGCCAAGCACGACTTTTTTTGATATGTTGGGTGAATTTATTCTACATTTCTTTTTCACACTTTGCCATTCATCGTGGGGGTATCCATCGATTGCTCCGGTAAAGGATTGTCATTCTGCAATCGAATTTTCACAAAGCATTGAGGATATTTTGCCTGAATAAAAGCAAGTACTTGTTCGCGTATTTCGACCCGTAAATCCCAGCTTTTTGAAGCATCAGAACTACTAACCATGACTCTCAATTCCATAAATCGTTCGTTGGTATTGGTAACTTGAATGTTCCAAACACTGCCATCCCAATTCTTGTTATCTTTCAATATTTCAGGCAAAAAATCACGTAAAGCCTGAACAGGAAAATCAAATCCTACGTAAAAAAAAACAGTACCAATAATGTCAGCTTTTGTCTTTGTCCAGTTTTGGAATGGTTTTTCGAGAAAATAGGTGATTGGGAGGACTAATCGACGTGAATCCCAAATTTGCACAACCACATAAGTGAGTGTTATTTCTTCTATTTTTCCCCATTCACCTTCCACAATAACTACATCGTCCAATCGTATCGGTTGTGTTATGGCAATTTGAATACCTGCCAAAAACATACCAATGCTCTTTTGTGCCGCAAACCCAACGATGATTCCCAAAACACCAGCCGATGTGAGAAGACTTTTCCCAATAGCCTTTGCAGCATCAAATGTCATAAGGATGACCGATATAGCGATGATAATGATGATAACATCAGCAATGCTTTGAAAAACTCTCAACTGAGTAAGGCTTTTTCGGGCTTTCAGGTTGTCTGCGGTTTTTATATCGAGTTTGGCTTCAACTAAGTATGTGCCTACTTTAACGGCTTTTATTAATATCCATGCTATAGACAGGATCAGCAAGATATTATTGAAATGACTGATATACTGAAAGATGGTGAGGTTATACAAAAAAGTATGGGTAAATACGTTGATCATAATCCATACAAAAAACCAAAGCAAAGGAAATTTGAAGAGTTCGACCATGAAATCATCCCAATGATTCGTCTTCTTTCGAACATACTTCTTTACTCGTTTATAAACGATTAAATAGACGATAAGAAAAACAAGAAACCCCACAATTGTCAAAAGCATCGATATCCAATGGGTCATGTCTTTTGAATAGGTCAGGTTGAGAAAATTCATAGCTAAATATTATTGGTCACTTCGGTCGATTTTCAACGATAGGTGTACTTGCTAAAGTTGCAAATTATGAGTTATTTATCCACAGAACAAAGATACACAATTTCCAATCCGAAACAAGAAGCCATAGTCAACGAAACCGTGTTGCAATCATTGGTCAAAACGCCTGTCTGATGTAAAAACCGCAGTTGCTTCCTGGAAATATTTACGCATAAAATCTTTATACTTCCCCGAATATCTTTATAACTTCTTTATATGTTCCACGCTATTTTTGCAGCGTAATCGAATGAGAAAGATTATTCACTGAAAAACAGAAAACAAATGAGCACATTTATTCAACTGACCCTGTTTCTGGGATCAATTGTTCTCTTCACTCCCGTTTTGGGAAAATACATGAAAAAGGTTTTTAGTGGCGAGAAACATCCTCTAACGCCGGTTTTTGGTTGGCTTGAAAAAGGCATATATCGCTTCTGTGGCATTGATTCGCAAGAAGAGATGAACTGGAAAAGATACCTTGTCAGTTTGTTGTGGTTTAACTTGTTCGGGTTTGTCATTGTTTTTGCGCTACAACTCACTCAAGCCTGGTTGCCGCTCAATCCCGCTAAGGTGGGAAATGCTTCATGGCATTTAGCGCTAAATACAGCAATAAGTTTTACGACTAACACCAATTGGCAATCATACAGTGGTGAGAGTACCATGAGTTACCTGACACAAATGGTGGGACTTGGCGTACAAAATTTCCTGAGCGCCGCAACCGGATTTGCCGTATTAATTGCTTTGATGAAGGGATTGACACGTAGTGTTACGCAAAGTCTGGGTAATTTTTGGGTTGATTTAACCCGTGCTGTCGTTTATGTATTATTACCGATGGCCATTGTGTTTGCTTTGTTCTTGGTTAGTCAGGGTGTAGTTCAAACATTCTCACGATATACTGATGTCACCACGTTGGAAGGGGTAAAGCAAGTTATTCCGCTTGGTCCGGCGGCATCACAAATCGCCATTAAACAAATAGGAACGAACGGCGGTGGTTTCTTTGGTGCAAACAGCGCACATCCGTTTGAGAACCCCACGCCGCTGAGCAACTTTTTGGAGATGCTCGCTTTAGTATTGATACCTGCTTCATTAACCTATACTTATGGCCTGTTCATCGGTTCAAAAAAGCAAGGATGGATCCTCTTTGGCGCTATGCTGATCTTGCTCTGCGTGGGATTGGGGGTTTCGTTGTATGCCGAATATGCCTACAATCCTGCCTTGCACATTGCCGGTTCGATGGAAGGGAAAGAGGTGCGGTTTGGCGTCACAAACAGTGTGATATGGTCAACAACAACCTCCGTTACGTCCAATGGCTCCGTTAATGCCATGATGGACAGTCTCTCTCCCATTGCGGGAATGGTGGCCATGTTCAATATCATGCTCGGCGAAGTCATTTTTGGCGGAATTGGATCAGGTCTCTATGGTATGATTGCCTTTGTGATTTTGACGGTATTCATTGCAGGGCTTATGGTAGGAAGGACACCCGAATATCTGGGTAAAAAAATCGAATCGTTCGAAGTTCGTATGGCATTAATAGCTGTCTTGGCGCCGGCAGTTTGCATCCTCATCTTTACTGCGTTAGCCGTTAGTACTCAAAACGGACTTTCGGCGTTGACCAACAAAGGGCCGCATGGATTATCCGAAATCATGTATGCCTTTGCTTCTGCTTCAGGTAACAACGGAAGCGCTTTTGCCGGATTGAGCACCAACACCCCTTTCTATAATGTGTTGTTGTCGTTATGTATGTTAGTCGGTCGTTACGCTGTCATTATTCCTATGTTGGCTATTGCGGGGAGCATGGCAGGGAAAAAGATTACACCTGTATCGGCTGGTACATTTCATACCGATAACGGGATGTTTCTCATTTTGTTGTTAGCGGTAATTCTCATTGTAGGCGGATTGACTTTTTTCCCTGCACTCTCGTTAGGCCCGATTCTTGAACAAATGCTGATGCACACAGGAATCACGTTTTAAGAAGAGAATCCGACGAAGCAGGGATTTATTCCCATTATCGATACGAGAACGTTACACCAACCCATATACTATTTTTCATAGTACCTATTTAATAATGAATTTCTTATGAGTATTCGAGATAAAAAACAATCGCAACTGTTTACCATCAAACTACTTGTTCCGGCATTGAAAGGATCGTTTGTGAAACTGAACCCGGCAAAACTGATTAAAAACCCGATCATCTTTATTGTGGCGCTGGGTGCGGCGTTGACGTCGGGCATCGTCATAAAAACTCTGTTGGCCGGACAATTTTCTTCTTTTGATTTCCAGATTACCCTATGGCTATGGTTCACCGTTTTGTTTGCCAATTTTTCCGAAGCCATTGCCGAAGGACGCGGTAAAGCACAAGCCGAGACCTTAAAGAAAAGCCGCACTCAAACCAAAGCACGACGTTTGATCAATGGCAATGAACAGACGGTTTGGGCAACCGAACTCACGCGTGGCGATTTAGTGGTTTGCGAAGCGGGAGATGTGATTCCTGCCGATGGAGACGTGGTTGAAGGTATCTCAAGTGTGGACGAATCGGCCATTACCGGAGAGTCGGCTCCTGTAATTCGCGAAAGCGGAGGCGATCGTTGTGCCGTTACCGGAGGTACGAAGGTGCTGAGCGATCGTATTGTGATTAAAGTAACTTCGGAACCCGGCGATACTTTCTTAGACCGGATGATTGCCTTAGTGGAAGGCGCCAAAAGGAAGAAGACACCAAATGAAATTGCACTGAATAACTTACTCTTAGGGTTAACCGTTATTTTTCTGATTGCAGTTGCCACGTTACCACCGCTTTTTAATTATTACACATCCATAACGGGAACTGCATCATCGCTGAGTATGACCGTTCTTGTGGCTCTGTTGGTTTGCCTTATTCCAACTACCATCGGCGGATTGCTTAGCGCTATCGGCATCAGCGGAATGGATCGGTTGTTACAAAAAAACGTGATTGCCATGAGCGGAAAAGCCATTGAAGCTGCGGGTGATGTCGATGTATTGATGCTTGACAAAACCGGGACCATCACATTGGGCAATCGCATGGCAACTGATTTTATTCCTGCCGATTCTGTTTCAAAAGAAGAGCTTGCCGATGCGGCTCAACTCTCTTCCCTGTCGGATGAAACACCCGAAGGTCGTTCCATCGTTATTTTGGCCAAGGAACGTTTTCAACTGAGAGCGCGAAAAATTCACGAAAATGACATCACCTTCGTGCCTTTTACCGCTCAATCGCGTATGAGTGGCGTCGATATTAAACTTCCCGACGGGAGAACGCGTTCCATTCGGAAAGGAGCTTCCGAAGCCATACGGAAGTTTGTACAAATCAACAACGGGTTTTTCCCTCAAAATGTTATCGAGAAGGTACAGGAGCTTGCAAGTCAGGGTGCCACGCCTTTGGTGGTGGCTGAAAATAACCGCGTATTAGGAGTGATTCTTCTCAAAGATATTGTAAAAGGCGGCATTCGGCAACGATTTTCCCAATTGCGCTCCATGGGTATTAAAACCGTCATGATTACAGGCGACAATCCGTTAACGGCAGCCGCTATTGCCGCCGAAGCAGGGGTTGATGACTTTATGGCGGAAGCAAAACCCGAAGATAAACTTGCCCGTATTCGTCATGAACAAGCATTAGGTCATTTGGTGGGCATGATTGGCGATGGTACGAATGATGCTCCGGCTTTGGCACAAGCAGATATCGGGATTGCCATGAACAGTGGAACACAAGCAGCCCGCGAAGCCGGAAACATGGTCGATCTGGATAGTAATCCCACCAAACTGATTGAAGTGGTAGAGACAGGTAAGCAATTGCTTATGACACGAGGCGCGCTTACAACTTTCAGTATTGCAAATGACGTGTCAAAATATTTTGCCATTATTCCCGCCATTGCATCCGGTCTTTATGTCGATGCAAACGGTCGCGGGGTTTTGTCGGTGCTCAACATTATGCACCTTGCCACACCTCAAAGCGCCATTCTTAGCGCCGTCATTTTCAATGCGCTTGTCATTATCATGCTCATTCCGTTGGCGTTGAAAGGAGTCAGGTATCGTCCTTTATCGTCAAACAAGATTCTGGCTAAAAACCTGTTGGTGTATGGATTGGGTGGCCTGATTGTTCCTTTTATCGGCATTAAACTGATTGATATGTTGTTGCAGGTATTGCATCTGGTATAAAGGAGAGGTGGAAAGTAGTCAGAAGACAGCAGATAGTAGCCGGTAGAAATTCGGGAGAGTGGAAGTTATAGGAAAATAGAGTCATGGAAGGCGCAGAAGTTACAGGAAGATTAGAAGTTAAGGAAGTTAGAGAAACTAAAACTGATCTGTTCATCGTTGAAAATGCAGATTCTGTCAACGGGTTAACTAAGAAGAAAGTTGAATTGACAGGGTGCTTTTTCACTTAATTGTGTCATTACCATGTGCAGCAAGTTATTCTTTACCTGACAAATACATTAAGATAAATTGACTTGTTTATGAGTCGTCAAAAATTTAACAAGATGAAAACTAACCTTTTCAGTACACTATTGGGCAGTGTTATGCTAATGACACTTGCCTGCACATCACCTAAAAGTGATCTTACCGCTACGGAATGGAGTCTTGTGTCAGTAAGAGTGAAAAGTGGAGATACACTATTGACTCCGCGAATTAATAACATTCCCACCCTGAAAATTTCTTCCGACGGGACGATCAGTGGAACAACAGGATGCAACCGGTTTATCGGCAATGTAGCTGTGACAGGAAATACCTTAAAATTTGGTGGCATTGTTGTAACCCATGTGTTTTGTCCTAACGCGATGAAAGTAGAAAATGCAGTATTAAATGCATTCAATTCGGTTGATAATTACACGATTGAAAACGGGCTTCTTTTGCTCAAAAAAAACAGTGAAGTGTATGCCACTTTTCAGTCGTCATTAAATACACGTTGAAAGCATGGCGTGAGCAGAAACAGACGATCTTAGTCAATCCAATTACGAACAATAAAAGTATCCCGCTAATAAGGGAAAGATCGATACGAACTTATTGAAAATAGATAGCATCAGATGAAAAAGCCATTATTTACCGCCATCAAAATTTTGCTGGCATTCACTTTCCTCACAGGGGTGGTGTATCCGTTAGCCATTACGGGCATTGCGCAACTAATTTTTCCCCACGAAGCAAACGGAAGTATTGTTATGATAAACGGACAGCCAAGAGGTTCGGAACTCATTGGCCAAACTTTTAACGACCCGCGCTATTTTTCGTCGCGACCTTCTGCCGGCAATTATAATGCGGTTCCATCGAGCGCTTCCAATCTCGGGCCGACAAGCGATTCATTGAAAATAATGATCGACAATCGTCGTCAGGCGTTCATCGCTTTCAACCATCTACCCGCAAATACGGTGGTTCCCAATGAAATGGCGACGGCATCGGGTAGCGGACTCGATCCTCACATATCGCCTGAAAGCGCTTATTTGCAAATGAACAGGATTTGTTCTGTCAGAGGCTATTCCGCTGCACAACGGCAGTTATTGCAGCAACTCATTGCGAAACATACGGAAAATGCTCAGTTTGGCGTATTGGGTGAACCACGTGTCAATGTGTTGGCGCTCAATTGTGATCTTGACTTGTTGAAATAAAAATCTATTCCGAAAAGATGTAATTCCTTCTATTTCAGCTATTTTTCACCCCAACCCCTAAAGGGAAATAGCTGAAATAGAAGAAATTAATAAAGCTCCTTTCAGGAAATTCAGAAGTAAAAACCTTTCGGAATAGGGACAACTATTATATGCTATCTTTGTATCTACGTGTGTTGAAACGTTTTGTTGGGAATAAATGATCGACAATGAATACTTACGACGAAAATCGCCCCGATCCTGATGAATTGCTGGCATCACTCAAGCAGGAAGAGGAGAAGAACAAGCAAGGAAAACTGAAAATCTTTTTCGGTATGTGCGCCGGTGTGGGCAAAACGTATGCCATGCTGCAAGCCGCGCATTTGGAAAAAAAGAAACCGACTGATATTGTTGTGGGTTACGTGGAAACGCACAAACGTGCAGAGACTGAAAAACTGGTGGAAGGTCTGGAAGTGATTCCTCCTTACGTGATTGAATACAAGGACACCCAATTCAACGAGGTTGACATCGATGCGATCATAGCGCGGAAGCCGCAGCTCGTTTTGATCGACGAATTAGCCCATACGAATGCTCCGGGAAGCCGACATGCGAAACGTTATCAGGATGTTCAGGAGTTGTTATACCATGGAATCGATGTTTATACCACGTTGAACGTGCAACATATTGAAAGCCGGACTGACACCGTGACGCAAATAACGGGAGTTGCCATTCGCGAAACCGTGCCGGATGAAGTGTTGGAAGAAACCGATGAAATTGAATTGGTGGATATCACCGCCGACGAGCTTTTACAACGTTTTGCCGAAGGAAAAGTCTATACGCCGGAGCGATCTCAGGAAGCCGTTCGTAATTTTTTCCGTAAAGGAAACATCACGGCGCTACGCGAAATGTCGTTACGCTTAGTGGCGGACAGAGTGGACAAACAGTTGCGGCAATACATGCAAAACCGGCGTATTCCCGGCCCATGGAAAACGGGAATCAGACTGATGGTAGCTATCGGGCCAAGTCCCAATTCCGCTTGGCTGATTCGTTGGGCAAAAAGTCTTTCTTATACGATGGATGCCACGTTGACAGCGGTATATGTACAACAAGCCGAACCGCTTTCCGCCGCCGATCAGGAGCAATTGAACAAAAACATTGCTTTGGCCAAACAACTTGGCGCCCACTATCTTTCCAATTCGGGCGAAGATCTTCCGAAAGCCATTCTGGAGGTGGCTCAACGCGAAAACATCACCCATATCATTGTGGGAAAATCACAAAACGAAGGCTTCCGTTCTTATTTCAAACGAAGCCTTGTCAGTAAGCTGATCCACGATAGCGGCGATATCGATATTTATGTGGTTGGAGCACAAAATGCAACCCAACCGGCGAAGAAAAAATCGATCATACCGACTAAGTTCCGTACGGGGCCGAAAAGTTATCTGATGACCACGTTTTTTATTTTGCTGGTGGTGATAATCTGCCTTTTTTTCAAAGGCATGATTGAATATCATGTCGTTTCCTACATCCTGCTTTTTGCCGTTTCGCTCGTTGCGCTATTCTACAGCACGGGGCCCATTCTTTTGTCGGCGACTTTAAGCGCTTTGCTGTGGGATTATTTCTTCATCAATCCTCCTCTCACGTTCTACATTGCCAAGCCTGAAGACGTGATGATGTTCGGCACCTTTTTTTCAGTTTCCATCATTAACGGGGTGTTGACTGCCCGTGTGCGAAGTCAGCAACGTTTGGCCAAAGACCGGGAACAACGCACCAGCGCTTTGTATGAATTGTCGAAAGTGCTTGCATCGGCATCAGGAGCTTTGGAGGTTATCGAACAGGCAACCTCTTTTATCCGCAAATATTTCAAGATTGAAAGCGCCATTCTCCTGCGCGAAGATGACACTACCTTGCAATCGACACTTTATCCCCTCTCTCCGGCTTTGTCGTTGAAAACATCGGAACAAAGCATCGCCGCGTGGGTTTACAAACACGTGCAAAAAGCGGGGAAATACACCAATACGCTTCCGGCTACCGACTTCACATTCTATCCGTTGAACGGCAAACGCTTAAACGCGGGCGTGATGTTTATCAAGTCTCAAAAGAAATTCAGCGGTGAGATGGAGATGTTTTGGGACACCTTGTGCGTGCAGTTGACCAATGCTTTGGAACGGGAGTTGCTGAATGAAGTCACGCATCGCGCCTCTGTGTTGCACGAATCGGAGAAGTTGTATCAAACCCTTTTCAATTCCATCTCGCATGAGTTGCGAACACCTGTTTCCACGTTAATGGGATCGTCGGAAACATTGTTGCACAGTGATGCCAATTCCGCTTTGCAACAACAGCTTGCAAAAAACATCTTCGACGCTTCCGAACGGTTGAACAAATTGATTGAAAACCTGCTGAACATGTCGCGTTTGGAATCCGATAACATCAAACCCTTTATGGATTGGCACGATGTACATGATTTAGCGAATAAAGTACTTACGAATTTGCACGATGATCTGGAACAATTCCATGTGGAAGTGGTTATTCCCGATGATATGCCTTTGGTGAGATTCGATTACGGCCTGATGGAACAAGTGGTGCACAATTTAGTCTATAACGCCACGCAACATGCTCAACCGAAAACGACCATCCGCGTAAAGATGTATTATGATGAACCCAATTTGGTGTTGCAAGTGATGGACAGGGGAACCGGTTTTCCACCGGAATCCATTCCGTATCTTTGCAACAAGTTTTATCGCGCCGGCAATCGCACAACAGGAGGTACCGGACTCGGACTTTCCATTGTGAAAGGGTTTGTCGATGCACATCAGGGAACCATTCGCTTTGAAAACCGCGCACGTGGCGGAGCGTTGATCACCATCAAAATACCGACGCAAAAATATAACATGCCGGAGGTGTAATGCCATAAAGAACGAGATGAAAGCGTAGTCAAAAAAACATGCTTCAGCCAGGAGAAATGAATAGGAATGGGCTTTAGCCCATTTTCCATAAAAGAAACTGCTCAATGGCTTTAGCCGAAATATGTATCTTAGACAATTGAATATGTACGCTTTCGTTATTTGATTGAAAGCAGTTTATGAGCATATATTTCTTTTTCCCTGAAAGTGTAATACCTGACACGACTCATCAATGACTCATTTATTCAATCAATCGATCATTCAGTTACTCAATTACTGAACTTTCGCAAGAAGTCAATATGCTGATTTACTAAGAACTTAAAATATATTAGATCAGAAGGTTATACATAATAGAGTGCGTTCAAAACTTTGGGTTTAGACCTCTCCCCTAACCCCTCTCCCCGGAGAGGGGAATTGGACACAGCAAGGAAGAAATGTGACATGAATTTATATATTATCGCAATTAAGCGAAATACACATGAGAAAATTGAATAAATAACAGACACATGAATAGAAAACTTATCTTTATCTGCACGATGTTATTGGGTTTCGTAGTCGTTAGTTGTAACCACGCTAATCAAAATAAAGGGAATAATCCGATTGCAGGAAAAACGAATAGCGGACAGGCTATGAATTCCCCTGCACAGATTTATGCAAAACCCGAAATTCCGGTTCTTTGCTTTCATCGCATTGAAGATGGTAGTAAAAGTGTTTACAATGTGAAGCCGGCTGCTTTTGCCGCGGATATAAAAATATTGGCGGATAGTGGTTACCATTCTATCTCGCCCGATCAATTATACGATTATCTCGTTTATAACAAAACGTTGCCTCAAAAACCGTTTATGATAACATTCGATGATGCAAGGGTGGAAGGCGCTACCATTGCTGCTCCTTTACTGGAGAAGTATGGATTCAAAGGGGTCTTCTTTATTATGACCATCACCTACAACAAGAAGAATTATATGACAACCGATCAAATTGCTCAGTTAGCCAAAGCAGGACACACCATTGGGTTGCATAGCTGGGATCATACGATGGTGACCAAATATAAAGATGCAGCCGATTGGAAGAAACAGGTGGTCGATCCTAATAAAAAATTAGCGGAAATCATTGGCAGACCGGTTGAATACTGGGCGTATCCCGATGGAGTCTTTGACCATAAGGGGACTGAAGAACTAAGCAAGTATTTTAAGCTTTCATTCTCACTTGGAACAAAACGCGATTCGTTGCTGCCTTTACAAACCGTACGTCGCATGATTGTCCCGGAATGGACTCCACAAGGATTGCTTAACGCCATGCGCCGAACATTTAGAGAATGATATGCCTCAAAATAACTCATTAACCATTACCATTAACCATTAATCAACTGGCATTATGCACTATAAATCATCCACTATTATCCATTATTCAATAGCCATCTTCGCTTTTACGTTTATATTTACCCTTAGTGGATGTACTCAGAATAAAGCAAAAAGACACGGAGAAGAAGTCTCAGTTCAGAAATACGAAAAGCAAACAGGCCCGGTAGATACGCTGGCTTACAATCGAAAAATTAAAGCTTTAGCAAATGGAGATACTACCGGTTTATGGCCGGTTAAGCATCAGCCCTATCCATTAAAAGGAGCTATTCTCCCTTTCAAAAGGATCGTTGCCTATTATGGCAATCTCTATTCGAAGAAGATGGGAGTTTTGGGTGAATATCCACCGAAAGAAATGTGGAGAAGATTGGATGTGGAAGTCAATGCGTGGGAGAAAGCCGATCCTTCCACCCCGGTACAACCTGCCATTCATTACATTGCTGTTGTAGGACAAGGCATCCCGATGAAAGATGGAAACTATTGTATGCGTATGCCCGGAAAACAGATAGATTCTGTTTTGGCCATCGCTAAAATGGGTAATGCGATTGTCTTTTTAGATATTCAGGTGGGAAAGAGTAATTTGCAACATGAGGTTCCTCTATTGGAAAAATACCTCAAAATGCCTCAGGTACATTTAGCAATCGATCCTGAATTCTCCATGAAAGATGGCAGTATTCCCGGACGTAAGATAGGAACGTTGGATGCCAATGATATTAATTTTTGCTCGAATTATCTGGCTAAATTGGTAATAAAATACCACTTACCCCCCAAGATTCTTATTGTGCACCGTTTTACACAGGGTATGGTCAGAAACTACCGGAATATAAAGTTGCACTCCGAAGTGCAAATCGTGATGAATATGGATGGTTGGGGTGAACCGGTACTGAAACTCAACACATACAAACAATTCATTTATCGGGAACCGGTACAATTTACCGGCTTCAAACTGTTTTACAAGAACGATTTGAAAAAAGCGCCTCATCGCATGTTGACACCTTCTGACCTAATGAAACTAAAACCGCAACCTATTTATATCCAATATCAATAATAAAGTAGGAAGTGTTTATTCAAAAGGCAATTCTGTTGCATTCGGGATTTTTCAAATTCGTATTATCTTTGTGAATGAATCTGCAACACACCTCGTTTTTATGAGAAGAATAGGTTGTTGCCATGATTCTGTAAGATTCATTTAACCCATACGTTTATGAAGATATTATCTGCCAATGCTACCCGCAAAGTTGATGCATATACTATTGAACATGAGCCAATTTCCGATTATGATCTGATGCAACGCGCTGCCGGTGTTGCTGTCGATTGGTTGTTGCATCGGGTGCCGTGGGGATCTCGAATCATCGTGTTGGCCGGAAGTGGTAATAATGGAGGCGATGCGTTGGTAGCAGCCCGTTTGCTGACAGAGGCCGGCTTTTCTGTTTCCACCTATTGTTGTCATCATCATGCGACGGTTTCGGCTTCTTGCGAAATGGCTAAACAGGATTTAATGGTCTTGTCAAATGTCATTTGCAATGACGTATTTGATGTTGAATCATTCCCCCAAATAGAATCTGCTGATTGGGTCATTGACGGATTATTCGGGTCAGGATTGAATCGTTCTTTGGAAGGATTAATGGCAGATTGTGTGCAACATGTGAATCAATCGGGAGCTACGATTGTGTCCATTGACGTTCCATCCGGTTTATCCACCGATGGAAATTTCATTGTCGATCCGGAACAGTGTATTCATGCTACTTATACACTGACTTTTCAATTGCCTAAGTTAACTTTCTTGTTTGCCGAACATGAGGAGTTGGTAGGCGAATGGCATGTTTTGGATATCGGCTTACATCCCGCGGCCATCGAAAATGCAGAGACTTCCTATTTTTTGCTTACTCAACAAGAAGCTGTCAGGTTGTTGCTTAAACGTTCAAAATTCGCGCACAAAGGACAATTTGGACATGCTTTGATGGTTGGTGGAAGTCGCGGAAAAATGGGAGCGGTGGTGTTAGCGTCTCGTGCTTGTCTTCATAGCGGAGTTGGTTTGTTGACCATACATTTGCCTGCAAGTGCTGAATTCGTGATACATGGCGCCGTGCCTGAGGCAATGGTTGACGCCGATCAGCATGAGGATCGGGTTACACATGTGACGATTCAAGAAAAAGTGAGCGCGATTGGCATTGGTTGCGGACTTGGTATGCATCAACAAACGGCAAAAGCGGTTGAAGATTTATTGACGCGAGCTGTATGCCCGATGGTGATTGATGCTGATGCGTTGAACCTCATTGCACTGCATCCAGATTGGAAAACGCTTCTATCAACCAATGCCATTGTAACGCCTCATCCGGTTGAATTTGATCGTTTGGCCGGATCGTCATCAAGAGGAATGGAGCGTTTGGATAAAGCACGTCAATGGGCAATTGACAATCAGTGTATTGTGGTATTGAAAGGCGCTTACTCGGCTGTAATTAATTTAGTGGGTGAAGTGTGGTTCAACTCCACAGGAAATCCCGGTATGGCTACCGCAGGAAGTGGCGATGCGTTAACCGGTATTATTTTGGCACTGTTAGCACAAGGTTATGAACCGTTTGATGCAGCCCGTCTGGGCGTTTACCTGCATGGATTAGCCGGGGATATAGCTGCTGCTACTTTTTCTCAGGAATTTCTGACAGCAGGAACATTAATTGATTCTTTGGGAGCCGCTTTCAAAAAGTTGAAAACAGTGTAGCTGCATTTTCTATAAATTGCCTATTTTTGTTGTCACAATAGAATGTCGAAATCTTTTGAGACGAACCCGTGAATTCGGTATTTTTTACAACCTTCTGATTTTATAGATCATTCATCATTAAATAGATATCAAATGAAATACTTTTTGTTAAGTGCACTTTTAAGCAGCGCGTTGTTGCTTTCAGCTCAAACGGAAGTGGTCAATAGCCAGAGCAGAGCCATTTTCCCCAATGGAATTACCTACAGTTTGCCCAAAACGGTTATTGTTGTAAAGGTTCAGGCAATAAAGACCATTAAATTAGTTGGTCCTTATTATCAATACACCGAACGCTATTTGGGAACGCGGGATGTCATTTTGAAAAACAGCATTACATGGTCGGTGAAAAATGTGAAAGTGACCACAAAAGCCATTCCCGATGAACAGAATATCTATAAGATTAAACCCGATCTTGCATCTGCAACTACGTTTGTTACATTGACGCCTGAAGGGTTATTGTATGGATTAAATGTGCCGTTACCCAATGTATCGAATCAATCAGATACGGTGTCCACGGCTGCACCTGAGATGCCAAGTCTGGAGTTTAACAACCTGATTTTGACTGAAGATTTATTGCAGGCAAATTCCATTGCGCGTATGGCCGAAGTGGCTGCAAAGCAGATCTATCATTTGCGCGATAGTCGAATGAGTCTTATTACCGGAGAATTAGATACTATGCCTGACGGTTCTGCTATGGCTTTGATGTTGAAGAAAATGGATCAATCCGAAAAAGATCTGATGGAACTCTTTATTGGGAAAACAGTTACTATTCCCACAACGATAACTTTTGAAATTATTCCTGCTCAGGAAGTGAAAAATGAAGTTTTATTCCGTCTTTCGACTGAGAATGGTGTGGTGGCACGTGACGATTTAAGCGGCCAACCCTATTACCTGAGTGTGAACGATGTGACAAATAAAAATAGTGCAGGTTCGGTCGATCGTGGCAGTGACAATGGTCTCTATTATCGTTTACCGGGTCAAGCAGTGGTGACACTTTCAGATCCTACCGGTAATGTTATTTTTAGAAAATCATTGACGCTCGATCAGTTTGGCAGCGTTCAGGCATTACCTGCTAATATATTTAATAAGAACAATTTGAAAGTTCGTATTGATCCGGCAACAGGAGCTTTACTTTCCATTGAGAAATAGACTCCAACGTTCTGATAGTTCGATACAAAAACGACGCTTCTCGAAAAGAGTAGCGTCGTTTTTTAGTTTTTGAGTCGGTTGATTCTTTGTGCTAGCATTGGTGTTTCTGCAAGTATCAATTTCATCATTATTCCCAGTTACTTGCGTTTTGCTTGCTGCAAATAAAATGGAAATATCATTAAACAGTTTGTGTTATGATCAATGGTTCATTACCTTTGCACAGAACAAAAGATTAAAACACAATGATTGTTGATTTTTCAAATGCAATGAAAGGCAGTTTATCAATGTGTTATCTAAAAACTGGTTGGAAAATAATAAAATAAGGAGGTACTATTATGCCAAGATTTGATCAAACAGGCCCAATGGGTCAAGGAGCAATGACAGGTCGTAGAATGGGAAGATGTATGCAACAAGGAACCAATCCTACCGTTACCGATTTATCAGCATCAGATAACCATTCATCTGCTAACAATTTTGTAAGTAGAGGAATGGGCATGGGACGAGGCATGTCGGGTAGTGGTTGCGGTAAAGGCGGCAATTCAGGAATGAGATGTCGTGGAGGTTTCGGCGGAGGAAATCGATGGAATGGTTAATGAATTGATTGATTTTGAAAGGAGTGAGAGATCAAAGATGGCTTCTCACTCCTTTCATTATTGGGCGATGCGTGAGTAATAATGAGTTTATAATCAGAAAAGGAAAACAAATACGATATGGAATTATTTCCTGGAAATAACAGTCAACATGGCAGCCCTGAAATAAAGGCACAAATATTCAACAAAATAGTGAAAGTGATGCATCTTTCAACTTCCGATACGTTATTGGATGTCGGTTCAGGTGATGGGTACTACAGTTCTAAGTTTGCAGAAGTATGTGGTAACGTGATTGCAATCGACCAATATGCCGATGGATCCAAAAATGATTTTTATGCAAATCTTTCTATTGAATTTATTTGTGAAGATGCTTGTGCATGGATTGCTCATAATCAATTAGACAAAGTGACACAACTCTTTTTCTCTAACTCATTTCACGATATGCGTTGTCAAGATGTTATACTAAAATCTTTTTCGAACAAACTGACAAATGGAGCTTACTTAACCATGATTGAATTTAAGCTTGATACACTGTTTGGACCACCTAAAAGTATCCGGCTTTCAAAAGAAGAGTTGAAAGAGAAAGTAGAATCGTATGGGTTTATTGAAGAGGCTTCTATAGATCTGGCTATGCATTATTTTATTTCGTTTAAATTAGTCAAATGAAGATTGCAATAGCCAGCGGCAAAGGCGGAACCGGAAAGACATTGCTTGCGACTAATTTGGCAAGTTATTGGAGCGAACGGCAGTCGGTCGTTTTGACTGACATTGATGTAGAAGAACCGAATGATGCGTTGTTTCTTCAATTGCCGAAAATAGCACAAGAAGAAAGATTCAAATTTATTCCTTCGTGGGATTCGACACGTTGCACGTTATGCGGGCAATGTCAAGAGGTGTGCAATTACCATGCAATTATTCAGTTGGGGACTGAAATCATGGTGTTCGACGAACTGTGCCATAGCTGTTATGCCTGTTCGGAGCTTTGTCCTGCAAAAGCGTTGCCGATGGTTCCTCATAAGATTGGTGAATTAACCCATTATCATCATGCTAATCTCTCTTTTGTCGAAAGTCGCCTGGAAATCGGTGAAGAACAAGCAGTGCCATTGATTGCACAAACGCATCGCTATGTGGATGATCATTTTTCAAAGGATCATGTGCAGTTGTTCGATTGTCCGCCCGGTACTTCCTGTCCGGTGATTGAAGCAACGAAACATGCTGATTTTGTTATTTTGATTACGGAGCCTACACCGTTTGGTGAACATGATGTAAAGTTGGCGATGCAGACAATGCACCAGATGAATAAACCGTTTGGGTTGGTGATCAATCGTGCGGATGTCGGGAATTCGGATTTGTTAGCGTATTGCAAAGCCAATACCATTCCGGTGTTGGCGACCATTCCGTTCGATCGCCATATTGCAGAAGCCTACGCACAAGGATTGTTGGTTTATGAGCAAGTGCCTGCCGTGAAACCGGCATTAGATCAAATCATTGACTTCCTGCAAGCCTTTGCAATAAATCAAAAATAATAACGGCTTCAAGATGAAAGAAATAGTAATAATTTCAGGAAAAGGTGGAACGGGGAAAACATCTATTACTGCTTCGTTTGCCATGTTGGCAGGTGCTGAAGCGGTGGTGGCCGATTGCGATGTGGATGCGGCAGACATGCACCTTTTGATGCAACCAAACAGCGTGAAGGAAGAATCTTTTTACAGCGGGCAGTTAGCTGTAATTGATCAGGATAAGTGTATTCAATGTGGTCAATGTGCACAGGTTTGTCGTTTTGATGCTATTTCGGTGCATGACGATTGCCACGTGGTCAATCCGGTTAGTTGTGATGGTTGCGGTTATTGTCCGCGTGTTTGCCCTGCTGACGCCATTAAAATGGAAGAGCGCAAAGCCGGATCGTGGTATATTTCGGAAACAAAGGCCAACAATCGGATGGTTCATGCCGCATTAGATATTGGCGCTGAGAATTCGGGCAAATTGGTAGCGAAAGTAAAAAACGAAGCCAAAGCGCTTGCAAAGCAACAAAACGTTCGGTATATCCTTGTTGACGGCTCTCCCGGCATTGGATGTCCGGTGCAATCGTCACTTTCGGGCGCCAATTTTGTGGTGTTGGTTACCGAATCGACTCTTTCGGGATTACACGACTTGCAGCGTGTTTATGCGTTGGTCAAGAAGTTCAGGATCAAGGCGGGTTGCATTATCAATAAAGCCGATTTGAATGAGATGGTGCATGAACAGATTTTATCATTTTTGGCAATGGAAAACATTCATCACATTGCCGATATCCCGTTTGATCGAACGTTTACCGATGCTTTGGTAGCCGGAAAAACGGTGGTCGAGTTAGAATCTTCGTTGGTGGCGCAACAAGTGAAACGTGCTTGGGAAATAATTAAAGATCTCAATCAATCAGTATAATGGGAACCATGAAATGAGCATGTATAAATGATTCGCCAATGACGATGAAATGAGTTTACGAATTCAACGAGACATTGAACTAAATAGATTCCTTCGAGTTAATTTGTTAGCGAGTTCCATATGACCATAGTGTAAAAAATAAAACAAACACATATGAAAATTGCATTTACAACAAAAGGTACGGAGTGGAATTCTCCGATGGACGCTCGTTTTGGGCGCACTGAGTTTATCGTCATTTATGATGAAGAAACAAACACATTATCTTCGTTCGATAATCGCGCCATCGAAAATGAGGCACACGGCGCAGGAACGGCTACCTCGAAAAAACTGTTTGAGTTGAAACCGGATGTTTTGATCACGGGCAATGGCCCGGGTCAAAATGCAGCGACGGTCTTGAAAAAACTGAACGTAAAGATTTTTGGAGGAGCTGGTGAAATGACCATGAAAGAAGCTTACGAGGCATATCAAAGCAGCGATTTAGCAATGTTATAAACAGCACATTTCGCTTAAATGAAATTGATTAGTGCTGCTTTAGCAATTGATGACAAACAGCGCGATTAGACAATTAAAAAGCAAGGGATGGGTATTTGAAGAAATATCCATCTTTTTTTGTTTATCGTCAGTTTTTCCTCTATTTTAGTAGTTCAAATGAAAATATTTCTGTTGCTTTGTAGTGAGCATGATATCTTTATTTAATGGGATATATTATGAAGAAAACAATAACTATCTACTGCCAAAACACCAATTCGTACCACGAAGTGACTCCGGGAATCTCGCTCATGGAATTGTTTCATCAACTGAATATCAAAATGCCTTTTCAGGTGATGGCGGCCAAGGTGAACAACAAGGTGCAAGGTCTTGATTTTTTAGTGTATAAACCGAAGGATATCTATTTTATTGACATAAGTACTCCTTCGGGAATGCGGGTTTATGTGCGGACACTTTCGATGGTGATGGCCAAAGCGGTTTACGACCTTTGCCCAAATGCTACGTTGCATATTGAACATCCCATTGCCAAGGGATATTTTGGATTTATTGCCGTCAAAGGTAAATGTTTCGGCATGAATTTGGATTTGATCAAAACGCGCATGAAAGAGATCATTGCGCAGAACTTACCGATAATTTGTGAAGAGAAACCAACTTCGGAGGTTATTGAACTGTTTCGTGAGCGGAGTCAAATGGACAAGGTGGTGTTGCTCGAAACGCTTGGATTTCTCTATTCACGCTATTTTCGCATCGGCGATTTTGTCGATTATTACAGCAGCGTGCTGTTACCAACCACGGGAGAGCTTTCGCTTTTTGAACTGGAAAACTATCAGGAAGGATTTTTGTTACGCATTCCCAACCGGACAAATCCTTTGCAATTGGAAGAATATGTTGATCAGCCTGCCATGTTCAATGTATTTAAAGAATTTATTGCCTGGAATAACCTGATGGACATGCGTAATGTTGGCGATTTCAATTTGGCTTGTAAACAAAACAAGAGTTATACGTTGATCAATGTGGCGGAAGCGTTGCACGAGAAAAAGGTTGCCAATATTGCTGACATGATTGTGCATCGGAAAGAGAATGCCCGTTTCGTACTTATTTCAGGGCCTTCGTCGTCGGGGAAAACCACTTTCAGTAAACGATTGTCGGTGCAATTGTTGGTTGTGGGCATAAAACCGTTGGTCATTTCGCTCGACAATTATTTCGTGACACGCGACAAAACACCGCGCGATGAGAACGGTGAATTAGATTACGAATCAATCGAGGCCTTGGATGTCGATCTGCTCAATCAACATTTGATGAGCTTGCTGAAAGGTGAGGAAGTGGAGTTGCCGACCTATAATTTTGAAGACGGGAAACGCTATTTCAAAGGAGAAAAAATTCGTCTGCAACCCGATACTGTGTTGGTGATGGAAGGAATTCATGCTTTAAATCCCGCATTGACGCCGGCGATTCCCAACGAAAACAAGTTCAAGATTTACGTTTCGGCATTGACCACCATCTCGCTCGACGATCATAACTGGATTTCGACCACCGACACACGGTTGATTCGTCGTATTGTACGTGATTTCCGTTATCGCAACTACAGTGCCCGCGAGACGATTGCCCGTTGGCAGAGTGTTCGTAACGGAGAGGATAAATGGATTTTTCCTTTTCAGGAGAATGCGGATGTGATGTTTAACTCGGCCCTGATTTTCGAATTGGCTGTGTTGAAAAAATATGCGGAACCACTTTTGGCCGAAGTTCCTCAAAATTGCTCCGAGTTTACCGAAGCGCATCGTTTGGCAAAGTTCCTGCGCTTTTTCCTGACGATTCGAGATCGTGAAATACCACCGACTTCGTTATTGCGCGAATTTGTGGGCGGAAGTAGTTTCAGGTATTGAAAACGTGTTTTATGATGTATTTTTGTAATGCAGAATGACAATTATCGATTATGCTTAATCAACAATTAGCCCAGAAACAACAGCTCAAACTTTTACCGCAACAATTGATGCTGGTGAAGTTGCTCGAATCGACGACGGCTGAATTGGATGAACGCATTGTGCAGGAATTGGAAAGCAACCCTGCATTGGAGGAGGTTTCGTCCGAAGAGGTTGAACGGGAAAATGATGCCGACGTGGATGTTCCCGAAATCGACAAGGGGGAAAACACGATCGATTTAAGTGAATATGCCGCCGATGACGATATTCCCGACTATAAGCTGAAGATTAATAATTACTCGAAAGACGACAAACAGGAAGAGATTCCTTTTTCGGCTGATATGACTTTTTACGAATATCTGCAAAATCAAGTCGGTTTGCATTCGTTGTCGGAAAAAATGGTGGAAACGGTCTTTTATGTCATTGGAAATATTGATTCGGATGGCTATTTGCGCCGTAAAACAGAGGACATGCGCGACGACTTGCTCTTTCAGAACGGCGAACAAGTGTCGGCAAAGGATATTGAAGAGGCGATCCGTGTTATTCAAACTTTTGATCCGGCAGGCGTGTGTGCCCATTCGTTGCAGGAATGTCTTTCCTTGCAATTGAAACGTAAGGAAGAAACCGAATCCGTGAGTCTTGCGTTGAACATTGTAGAGCATCATTTCGATGATTTGGCACACAAAAATTATGACAAGATTATTGCCGAATTGAGGGTTGATAACGCGTTATTGCGACAGGCTTTTAGCGAGATTCTCCGGTTGAATCCCAAACCCGGGAGTGCGTGGAGCACGTTGATGGATCGCAATAAAGAGGTGGTGATTCCCGATTTTAATGTGGAGAATGACAACGGTCATTTGGTGGTGACGTTGAACGACCGTAACCGACATGTGTTGCGGATAAGCGACGATTTTCAGCAAATGCAGCGGCAATTGGCAAAACAAAAGGAGTCTTCGCGTCAAGCGAAAGATGCAGTTTTTTACGTCAAGCAGCAAATCGAGTCGGCTGAAATGTTTATCGACTCGTTGCAGCGGCGCAACATCACGTTGTTGTCTACCATGAATGCCATTGTGGAGATGCAACGTCCTTTTTTTCTCGAAGGTGACGAATCGTTACTCCACCCGATGATTCTCAAAGATATTGCCGAGAAAACGGGACTGGATGTTTCGACTATTTCGCGTGTGAGCAACAGCAAGTATGTTCAAACGGAATTCGGAACGTTTCCGCTGAAGTTTTTCTTTATTCAGATGGTGCAAACCGAATCGGGTGAGGAACTTTCCACACATGCCATTAAAATGGCGCTTCAAAACATCGTTGACAACGAAGACAAGAAAAATCCTTTGAAAGATGACGAGTTAGCCGGATTATTGGCGGAACAGGGTTTCGATATTGCTCGCCGGACAGTGGCAAAATACCGTGCACAAATGGGAATCCCTATGTCTCAAATGCGAAGAGAAATGACAGAGGACAATTAACTTCAACAATTGACAGTTGACAATGGACAATTGACAATGAATCTGTAGATTATCAGACTTATTTTATTTTGCCGCTATGTCAGATTTACAGATTCATTCGAC
>DAIDKM010000026.1 GCA_027450045.1 Paludibacter sp.
CTTTCCCTTTGCCCGTTACCCTGGAGGTTTTATGACTCGACGCCGTGAGGTGTTAAAGTTTGTTGCGCTTGGAGGCAGCGGGAAGAAGGCCTCTACATCTGACGGAATATTACTCCATTGGGGAAAGAGACACAATCGGGCTTGATAGTTTAATGAATCGGGTTCTTTTATTTCAAACGTACAAAAAAGAATATGAGTTAAAAGATCCTGAGATATATGATGGTTGGGAGTATATACTTTACTATAAAACATCAAATCAAAAGGAATATATTGTCAACTATGTGCCTCATCATTTGCCTATTAACCTGAGAGTTTTACATGATTTTATTACAAAAATAATAGATACCGCTAATCCATCAGTTTCAAGTAAATTTGAATATAATGGTATTACGAGAAAAGAAGCCAAAGAATTATATAGCAAATATCCGCCACCGCCGCCAAAACAAACATTACAAAGAATAAAGTTTATAGCGCCTGCAAATAAAGACTTAACTAAAAAATAAATACAAACCTGAAAGTCGCGATGTTCCCCACTGACGCGTTTTTGTAAAGCGTGCCATAGCAAGAATCAGTTCCGATTTATTACAAAAGGAACGACTACGATTGCTTTCCAAGTGAGGCCGTCACTCACCTCATCGGTAAAACGTCTGTTTTTCGCACGAATATAATTCTTACTCATATTTAGTGGTGACCCACTCAGTGAGCGGGTAAATGTGTGAATGATGTAAGTTTTCTTCGGAATTATGTAATATTTCTCTTCTATCAGGCTCTTAACTTAGTCCCTTCATATTAATCACTAAAAAATACAACTATGAAAGGGAATGAAAAATTAATTACCGTCTTGAATTCGCTTCTGGCAGATGAACTCACTGCCGTTAACCAGTATATGGTGCATTCTGAAATGTGTGAAAATTGGGGTTACAATAGTCTTTACAAGTCTATTCGAAAACAAGCATTGGATGAAATGCACCACGCCGAGTGGCTTATTGAGCGGATCCTTTTTCTGGATGGCTCACCAACCGTATCCAAACTGAATCAAATAACAATTGGTAAAACAGTTTCAGAAATGATCAGTAACGACAATAACGATGAGATTGCGGCTATACACACGTATAACGAAGCCATTAAACTCTCCCGTGAGTTTGAAGATCAGGGAACTGCCGATCTGCTGTCCAAGATTCTTAAAATGGAAGAAGGCCATGTTGAATGGGCGGAGATACAACATACGCAGATTAAGCAAATGGGTATGGAAAATTATCTTGTCAATCAAAGTGAAAGGTCGGCAAACTGATTCATATCTTGAGGCTCTGTCTCGGGGTACCCATTAGAATAACAAAATAGAAAGCAATTACCAGATCAGCAAATTATAATACGATGCCTTCATTAGCAGCCATATCAAAAATTGATTTCCCTTTTAAAGTTGATCAACAAGAAGTAAAACAATTTGCCGGGGAATTTTTTGCACTTTCTATTCCGCAAGTGGAAAAGATGTTGAGCGCTTTTGATAACACTGAAATTAAAACGCGTAATTTTTGCAAACCATTTCATTACTATTCTGCTGCCCATACTTTTCAGGAACAGAATGCCGAATACATTCGGATATCGCTTGAATGTTCTATTCAAGCGATTGAAAAATGTCTTTCTTCAGCAGAAATCAAAAAGAATGAAATTACGGATCTGATTTTTATTTCTTCTACAGGCCTTTCCACTCCGAGTATAGATGCGTTGATCATTAATGAAATGCGACTAAACCAGAATATTAGCCGTATTCCTGTTTTTGGGTTGGGTTGTGCAGGCGGAGTTGCCGGTTTTTCAAAAGCGAACATTCTCGCGAAAGCCAATCCCGATGCCGTCGTGTTGTTTGTAGCGGTGGAGTTGTGTTCCCTGACTTTTTTACGAAATGATTACAGCAAAAGTAATTTCATCGGATCTACTTTATTTGCCGATGGAGTAGCGGCCTGCATTATTACAGGAGATAATCATGCAAACAAAACAAGAAACGAGATTTCTTTTATAGACTCACAAAGTAAATTGTATTATGATACATTGGATGTGATGGGATGGGAATTCCTTGATAAAGGATTTAAAGTCCTGTTTTCGCAAGACATACCAACCATCATCTCAACGAATATTCTGAATGATATTTCTTCATTTTTAGCAAAACATCAATTGACACTCGCTGATATAAAGAATTTTATTTTTCATCCGGGAGGCAAAAAGGTATTAACAGCCTATAAAGAAGCACTTTCTGTAGAAGGAGATTTTCTGAAAAATACACGGGAGGTAATGAATGATTATGGGAATATGTCAAGCCCGACCGTTTTATATGTATTGGAAAGATTTTGTTCTGAAGGGTTTGAAAACGGTTACGGATTAATGGTATCAATGGGGCCGGGATTTTCGAGTGAGATCGCCTTGCTTCAAATGAACAAACACTAAAATGGTTTTTATTCTTTTTATTTCATTCGTCATTCTATTGCGAATCGGGGAGTTACTGCTTTCCAAAAGGAATGAGAGATGGTTGCTGCAACATGGTGCAGTCGAATATGGGAACAAACATTATCCGTTTATAGTAACGCTTCATGTTTTGTTTATCATTTCCCTGATTTTCGAATATTCTATACAACAAACAGCATCTTACAGCCTCTTTTTTATCGTTTTATATTTTGTTCTTATTGCATTTAAAGTACGGGTTATTTTATCGTTGGGAAAATTTTGGAACACTAAAATCTATCACATTCCGAATGTTCCCTTATTGAAAAAAGGACCCTATAAATATAGTAAACATCCGAATTACCTGATTGTAATTGCTGAAATAGCGGTAATCCCATTGGCATTTCATCTGTATTATACCGCAATTATTTTTACACTGCTCAATTCGATTATCTTGTTTGTACGAATTAGAGAGGAGAATAAAGCGTTGAGCATTTGAGCAGGACAACATTCATTCAAATCAAATCGACATAATGATGAAAAAGGGAAAATTAACTACGGCAAGCGGACGTCCGTATTCCGAGTTTGAAAACTCAATGACAACCGGAGCCCGTGGCCCTGTTCTATTGCAGGACTATTTCCTGCACGAAGACATGGCACATTTCAACCGTGAACGTATTCCTGAGAGAGTTGTTCATGCCAAAGGGACAGGAATATTTGGCATTTTCACGGTGACGCATGATATCACCCAATATACCAAGGCAAAGATTTTTTCTAAAATTGGCAAGCAAACAAAATTGTTTGCCCGCTTTTCTATCGTTAGTGGTGAAAAAGGAGGAGCCGACAGTGAAAGAGATGCACGGGGTTTTGCACTCAAATTCTATACCGAAGATGGTAACTGGGATTTGGTGGGCAACAATACGCCTGTTTTCTTTATCAAAGATCCGAAAAAATTTTCCCACTTCATTCATACTCAAAAGCGCGACCCGATGACTAACTGTAAAAGTCCGACTATGATGTGGGATTTCTATAGTTTGAATCCCGAAACATTACATCAGGTAATTATACTGATGAGTGACAGGGGTACGCCGTATTCTTATCGTAATATGGATGGTTTCGGAAGCCACACGTTTTCGCTTATCAATAAAAATAACGAACGGGTTTGGGTAAAATTTCATTTCAAAACAATGCAGGGAATTAAAAACTTTACGGAGAAAGAAGCCAATGAAATGAAGGGCATCGATCTTGACCATGCACAACGGGATATGGTGAATGCGATTGCTAAAAATGATTTCCCAAAGTGGGCGATGAAAATTCAGGTGATGACGGAAGAACAGGCAAAAACATTCAAATGGAATCCGTTTGATCTCACCAAAGTTTGTCAGCACAAAGATTTCCCGTTGATGGATGTAGGAATCATGGAATTGAATGAAATTCCTGAAAATTATTTTCGGGATGTAGAGCAGGCAGCCTTTGCTCCGGCACACGTTGTCGACGGCATCGGTTATTCGCCCGATAAAGTGCTGCAAGGACGTTTACTTTCTTATCCCGATGCGCAGCGTTATCGCTTAGGTGCTAATTACGAACAAATTCCGGTAAACCAATGTCCTTATGCAGTTGCAAATTATCAACGTGACGGATTTATGCAAACCGGTGATAATGGGGGTTCAAATCCGAATTACCGGCCCAATAGTTTTGACGAAATCGTTGCTGATGAAAATTACAAAGAGCCGCCTATGGTTTTAGAATCAACCGCAGCCGATTGGTTTGACCGTAACGAAAATGATGATGACCATTACACTCAACCGGGCTTGTTATATCGAAATGCAATGACTGAACAAGATCGGAAAAATCTGGTAAGCAATATTGTTAGTTCAATGAAAGGCATTACCGGAATGAAAAAAGATGAGATTATTCATCGGCAGCTTTGTCATTTTCTTCGTGTCGATAATCAATTAGGAATGGCAGTAGCAAAAGGATTAGGCGTCACCATCGACGAAAAATCAATGACACATTCAAAATAAGACAGCAACAATTAATAATTCAGAACAATGAAACGAGTCCCGGTGTTCGGGACAAGTTTCATACATCCTTAGTGTAGAAAAATAAAAAATAAACGTATGAAATCCCCATGTTTTACTAAACGCCAATGGACATGAAAATAAAGCAACAGGGGATTAGCTTCGCTGATTTCGCAAGCTCAATTCCATTTGTCCTTTAAAATCAAAATTATTTACAAATGAAAAATCTTCTTGATAACCCAATGACCGGAATGGCCAGAGCGGAATATATTGAAGTAGAACCCAATGTTCGGCTTCATGTTACAGATGCAGGCGAAGGCAGACCAATTGTATTAATACCCGGTTGGCCGCTAAGTGATGAAATGTATGAATACCAATACAACGATTTGATTAATACTAATTTTCGTGTTATAGGAATCACGTTAAGAGGTTTTGGAAAATCGAATAAACCGTATGGAGCATATAATTACGATGTGCATGTTGCCGATATAAAAAAGGTCTTAGACACATTGGAGATAAAAGATGCTGTTTTAGGTGGATTTTCCATGGGAGGATCTATCGCCATTCGTTTTGCAGCACAGGATAATGGTACTCATATTGCTAAACTGGCTTTGTTTGGCGCAGCAGCTCCTATTTGGACACAACGTACGGATTTCCCATACAACCTTCCAATAAAAGCGGTTGACGATTTAATTGAATTGAATAATACCGACCGACCAAAGCTTTTATCCAATTTTGGAAAGATTTTCTCAGCTACCGAAACGGCATTAAATGAAGGAATAGGCAATTGGCTGAATACAATCAATTTAAGCGCCTCTTCTTATGCAACAGCTCAATGTTTAATCGCTTTGCGCGATACAGACCTAAGAAAGGATCTGCCGAAAATAACTATTCCGACCGTGATTATGCATGGCAAAAAAGACAAAATTTGTTCGTTCGATCTGGCTGAACAAATGAAAGCCGGAATTTCAAATTCACACATCGTTGCTTTTGAGAATAGTGGACATAGCTTGTTTTTGGAGGAAACTAAGAAGTTCAATAAAGAGTTGATCAAATTTGCCGGAAATTAAATTCCTGAGAAACTAAAATATTGATGGTGATGAATTGATTTATAATGCACTAAAGGACACGACTATTTTTCAAAACATTTCATGAGTCATACTTGAAAATTAGTATTCATTTTCGCTCAATATTTTCTTATGATTGAACCACTTTCGTTGCCAATTCTTTTGGTCATATTTGGTGTTAGTGCAGTGGCAATATGGCTTGCTGGAATCAAACTAACCGAAACAGCCGACATCCTTTCCACACACTTTGGTTTGGGTGAAGCATTAGGTGGTTTAATTTTACTGGCAATTGTAACAAACCTTCCTGAAATTGCGATTACGATAAGCGCCGCAATTCAGCACAATATGGAACTTGCCATTGGAAATATTCTCGGTGGAATCGCCTTACAAACTGTTGTATTAGTTGTTTTGGATGTGTTTGGATTGGGCAAAAAAGATCCGCTTACGTATCGTGCAGCTTCGCTTATATTGGTGCTGGAAGGATTAATGGTTATTATTGTTTTGACATTAGTCGTTGTGGGCAATCAGTTTGGACCTTCTGTTATTTTTCTGAGTGTGGCGCCGATTGATGTACTGATTTTACTGGTGTGGCTTGCTGGCATCTATATGATAGGGAAAGCAAGAACCAATTTGCCTTGGCATCAATTAGGTGTTCTTCCGAATAGTCAAAAAGAGATGAGAGGACACAGCAAAAAAAAGAAGTATGACTTAGCAATAAAGAAAGGGAAGAGCATTCAAATGGTTATGATAATTTTTGCCCTATGCTCACTGATTACGTTAGTTGCAGGTGTTGGATTAGAAGTTACAGGGGATGCCATTGCAAAACAGATTGGGATGACGGGCGTATTATTTGGTGCTACAATTTTGGCAGCCGCTACTTCTCTACCTGAAGTGGCAACTGGTTTAGCTTCAGTGAAATTGAAGGATTATCAAATGGCAATGAGTGATATTTTTGGGGGTAATGCTTTTTTGCCTGTATTGTTTATGATGGCAACTATTATTTCAGGTAAATCGGTTCTTCCACAAGCACATAAAACAGATATTTATCTTACCGGATTAGCGATACTTCTTACGATCATTTATATCTGTGGATTAATATTTCGTCCCAGGAAGCAAATTCTGTGGATGGGCATAGATTCATTCTTAGTAATGATCGTTTATTTAATTGGATTAGTGGGGTTATTTGCTATTTCTTAGTAACTGAATTTATACCGGCAGTGTTTATTCCTGTTTTGTGTGGTGAAGATTTTACAATAGATTTCCCGGGAAAGCAATAAGGAACGAGTTTATTTGAAAACGTATCAAATTCAGAACGCCGGAATAAGCTGATTACCTTCAATTTTTTTAAACAGACATACATATAATTTACAGCATTATGGAAAAGCAATTAAATAAAAAAAGAGTGGCTGTGATAGCTACAGATGGTTTTGAACAATCTGAATTTGAAACGCCCATAAAGGCTCTTAAAGAGGCAGGAATTTTAGTGGATGTAATATCATCAAAAGAGGGAAAAATAAAGGGCTGGAAAGAAACAGAATGGGGTGATAAATTTAAAGTTGACAAAACGATTGACAATGTGTCATCAACCCATTATGCTATGTTGGTATTACCCGGCGGCGTAATGAATTCCGATACATTGCGAATGAATAAATTGGTGGTGAAATTCGTAGCCGATTTTATGAAACAAGGAAAACCGATTGCTGCTATTTGCCATGCCGGTTCGATATTAATTGAAACCGGATTATTAAAAGGGAAGCAGATGACATCGTATAAGTCTATTAAAACAGATTTAATCAACGCCGGAGTCAATTGGGTAGATGAGGAAGTGGTAGTGGACAACAAACTCATTACGAGCAGGAGTCCGAAAGACCTTCCGGCTTTTTGCAAAACAATAATCGATGAACTCAAAGAGGAAATCCCTGTTTCTGTGGACGAATAAAACGGCAGAGATTCCAATGAAAGATCCTTTGGATGTGAAATCGGAGAAAGCGTAACATCAAATACAGATATTAAAATGGATACAAAAGTCAGGGCGACATCCGAATATAAAAGCATCTCCTTAGAAGAGACCTGTAAAATTTTAGAGACAACGGCAGACGGCCTTTCGGATGCTGAGGTGAAGGATCGCCTGGAGAAATTTGGGACAAATGAAATAGTCGAGAAGAAACAAAATTCCCTGCTTGAATTTCTGTTGCGTTATTGGGGACCTATGCCATGGTTGCTGGAAATTGCGATGGTGCTTTCCTTCGCTTTAAACCATTCACTTGAAGGGATCATCATTTTTTTATTACTTACAGCAAACGCCATCATAGGGCAAATACACTCAAGCAGTTCGCACAAAATAATGGAATTGCTCAAGGGAAAACTTGCCATTAAATCAAAAGCGCTTCGGAATAAAAAATGGGTGGAGGAGGATGCAAAAGGAATTGTAGTGGGTGATGTCCTTTCAGTAAAACTTGGCGACATTGTGCCTGCTGATGCCAAGATGATATCAGGAGAACTTTCTGTTGATCAGTCAGCGCTTACCGGAGAATCCCTTCCGGTGGAATCACACCCATCCGATATTATCTACTCCGGTGCTGTGGTAAGACGCGGTGAAGCTACGTGTTTAGTAGTTAATACAGGTGCAAATACCTTTTTTGGTAAGACGGCGGAATTAGTTAAAATCGCCAAGCCAAAATCGCACCAGGAAGCAATGATGATGACTGTGGTAAAACAGTTGATTTATCTCGGCATCGCTGCATCCATTTTAGTCTCAACATTTGCTGTCCTGATGCATCTCAGCATTTTAATCATGCTGACATTTGTTATTATTGTGCTATTGGGCGCTATTCCTGCGGCTCTTCCGGCAGTACTTACCATTGTACAATCTGTCGGCGCCACTGAGCTGGCAAAAAAAGGGGCGCTGGTAACAAAGCTTGATTCAGTGGAAGATGCTGCCTCAATTGATATTATTTGCTTTGACAAAACAGGTACGATCACACAAAACAAGTTATCGATTGTTGACAGCATACCCTTTTCAGGATACAAGAAAGAAGATGTGTTGAGGATCGCCGCGCTCACATCACAAACGGAAGGCATGGACTTGATTGATCTTGCCATTATTGATTTCGCTAAGAAATCGAACGTGAGTTTTGATGATTACAAACAAGTTTCCTATACGCCTTTCGATCCATCGGTAAAAAGAACAGAAGCCACTATTGAAGCCGGTGGAAAGCAGTTCAAAACTGTTAAAGGCGCTGCACAGGTGATCATATCGTTGTGCCATGACTTAGGTAAAGAAACCTTGGATGAAGTAAACAAAACGATTGACGGGTTTTCAAAAAAAGGCTACAGAACGATAGCTGTTGCGCAGGCAGATGGAGATGACATAAACAAACTTAAGCTTACAGGATTACTTCCCATGGCTGATCCACCCCGACCGGATTCAAAGGGGATGATAGAGCAGGCAAGAAATCTTGGTATAAAACCGATGATGCTGACAGGGGATAGCATTGACATTGCAAAAGAAATTTCCAATCAGGTTGGAATTGGGAATAAGATTATTCGCATGGCGGATATAAACGATTTAAGTGCAGATAAACAGTTGAAGATGATTAGTGAGTGTGATGGTTTTGCAGAGATATATCCCGAAGATAAATATAAGATTGTAACTATATTGCAATCAGGAGGGTATATTGTAGGAATGACAGGAGACGGAGTGAATGATGCACCCGCTCTGAAACAAGCAGAGATGGGAATTGCCGTAAGCAATTCAACCGATGTTGCAAAAGCAGCCGCCAGCGTGGTGTTAACCGAATCCGGCGTGGGTGTAATAATCGATGCTGTAATCATAAGCAGAAAGACCTATCAGCGAATGCTGACATGGGTTATCAATAAAATTGTCAAGGTGATAGAGTTTGTTATTTTGCTTTCCATAGGTTTCTTCTGGCTGCATAACATCTTGCTGACTTTGCTTGGAATGGTATTGCTTGTATTTGCAAATGATTTTGTAAGCATGACTCTGGCAACCGACAATGTGAAAAGCACAAGTAATCCGAACAAATGGAACGTGCGAAATATCATCTTAGCTTCACTTTTCCCTGCATTATTCTATGTTTTGGGTGACATTATTGTAATCATGATTGGTATTCATTATTTTCATTTACAATGGAGTGCACTTACTACACTCGTAATGTTGAGTTTCATATTCAATAGTCAGTTTAGGGTTTTAATCGTCAGGGAAAGAAACCATTTTTGGTCTTCTCTCCCGGGAAAGGGATTGCTTCTATCATGCGCTTCGGCCATAATCGGGATCTCGCTTATCAGTTTATTCGGAATTCTTGTCCCTTCGCTAAATCTATGGATCATCCTCAGCATTTTGGGATTATCTGCCCTCTTTTCAATCGGCATTGATTTCCCGAAACAATATCTGTTCAAAAAATTCGGATTATAAGAAATGCAATTTCTGAGATGAAGATCAAAACGGATTTATCGGAATAAATAATTTAAATATACTAAAAATGAAGAGCTTAAAACAATTAGGTATTTGGATGGATCATTCAAACGCTTATCTGATGGCATTAACAGATGGCGTCATTGAAGAAGGCAAAGTGGAATTAGAATCGACGGATGAAGAGAAGGCAGATCATAGCGATAGTGAAAAACATATTCACACCAAAGAGCAACACGAACAATCAAGATATTACAAGAAACTAAGTGATATCATTAAAGTCTATAAGGAGGTACTTCTCTTTGGCCCAACAGATGCCAAAGAAGAATTATTCAACTTGATAAAAGCAGATCATTTCTTTGATAACATCAAGATTGAGGTAAAACATGCTGATAAAATGAATGAACCCCAAATGCACACTTTTGTGAGAGAATACTTTAAGTAACAAGTTGTTCATTTAATAACATAAATCATGGATCAAAGCTTTCTTTCTTTTTGGAGCATATCCTCCTCAGATTTACTTAAAAAGCTACAGACAAAGGTCAGTGGTCTGACAACTTTTGATGCTAAAAGTAGGCTTGCCACTTATGGTGCAAATCGTTTGAAACCTCCAAAACATTCGGATGCTTTCACCCTCCTGATTTCCCAGTTCAAAAGTCCGATCATTCTCATCCTGATATTTGCAACGGCCTTATCCTTGTTTTTGCATAACATCGTTGATGCTTCCATCATTCTCACCATTGTTGTCATAAGCGGACTTCTTGGTTTTTGGCAGGAGTATGGAGCTTCCAATGCAATAGCGAAACTACTTGCCATTGTACAAATAAAAGCAGCCGTTTTTCGCGATGGGAAACAAAAAGAAATTCCGGTGGAAGAGATTGTACCGGGTGATATCATTATGTTGAATGCCGGTGACATTGTCCCGGGAGATTGCCTGCTTCTTGAATCGAAAGATCTGTTTGTTGATGAAGCCATGCTAACAGGCGAAACTTATCCTGTTGAAAAAACGGTTGCGCCATTATCTGCCGATACGGCCCTTGCTCAACGAACAAATTCAGTATGGATGGGCACACACATCGTAAGTGGAAATGCAAAGGCATTAGTCATTCTTACCGGAACAAACACCGAATTTGGCAAAGTGTCGGAGCGATTGAAACTCAAAGAACCGGAGACGGAATTTGAACGTGGTATTCGACGATTCGGGTATTTTCTGGGAGAAGTCACGTTGATACTGGTAATTGCCATCTTTGGTATCAATGTGTATTTAGCCCGACCGGTGCTGGATTCTTTTCTTTTTTCATTAGCGCTTGCTGTTGGGTTAACTCCACAGTTATTGCCTGCTATCATCAGTATAAATCTTGCTCATGGCGCCAAAAAGATGGCTGAAAAGAAAGTGATCGTTAAGCGGCTTGCTTCTATCGAAAACTTCGGTAGCATGAACATAATATGTTCCGATAAAACAGGAACCCTCACCGAGGGAATCGTGCAGGTTGAAGCAGCGCTTGATGTGAATGGAAACGAGAATGAGAAAGTATTTCTGTTCGCTTATCTCAATGCTTTTTACGAAACCGGTTTTACAAATCCAATCGATCAGGCCATTCTAAAACATCGTAAAACAGACCTTGCGGGATACAAAAAACACGATGAAATTCCGTATGATTTTCTTCGAAAACGGTTGAGTATTGCCGTTACCCATGGAGATGCCCATTTTATAGTCACCAAAGGCGCTTTGACGAATATACTCGATGTATGTTCAACTGTGGAAACAAAGGAAGGAAGTGTCGTGAAAATAGCATCTATACAGAAGCAGATACAGAAACACTTTGAAGAATTTAGTAATCAGGGCTTTCGCACCTTAGGTATTGCATACAAAAACCTGCCATCCGAATCAGCCATCAATAAAAGTGATGAAGCGGACATGACATTTCTGGGGTTTCTCACCCTTTTTGATCCGCCCAAAGCAAATATTGCAGATACCATTGCAAGCCTCAAGCAATTAGGTGTCTCTCTCAAAGTCATCACCGGCGATAATCATCTTGTGGCAGCCAATCTTAGTAAACAAATGGGGCTGACGGATACTCAAATCATCACCGGTCCTGAACTTCATAAGATGAGCGATGGTGCGTTGCTCCGACGCGTGGATGTGGTGAATATTTTTGCCGAAATAGAACCCAATCAAAAAGAACGCATTATCCTTGCCATGCGAAAGGCAGGGAACGTTGTGGGATATATGGGCGATGGCATCAATGATGCTTCTGCGCTTCATGCTGCCGATGTCGGAATCTCGGTTGATACCGCTGCCGATGTAGCTAAAGACGCTGCCGATATTGTATTGCTCGAAAAGGATTTAGGCGTATTGGTTGAGGGCGTACGAGAAGGGAGAACCACTTTTGCCAATACGCTGAAATATGTGTTTATGGCTACAAGTGCCAATTTTGGTAACATGTTCAGCATGGCAGGGGTATCGCTTTTTATTCCTTTTCTACCATTATTACCCAAGCAGATACTGCTTACCAACCTGATGACCGACTTTCCCGAAATGACCATCGCTACTGATAATGTTGACGGTGAAATGATTGACCATCCAAGACGCTGGGACATCAAGGCCATTCGTAAGTTTATGATTACATTTGGTCTGTTAAGCTCCGTATTCGATTTTGTTACCTTTGGTCTGCTTTTGCTTGTGCTTCACGTCAATGAGGGTCAGTTCAGAACCGGGTGGTTTTTAGAATCAGTGATCTCAGCGTCAATGATTGTTCTTGTTATTCGAAGCAAAAAACCATTTTTCAAGAGCAAACCCGGGAAATATCTACTAATGGCAACATTGTCTATTTCAGTCATAACGATCCTTTTACCCTTCACACCACTTGGGACATTGTTCGGGTTTACTGCACTCAGTCTCACTACTTATCTGTTTTTATTGCTGATTGTGGCTGCCTATATTGCTGCCGCAGAAGTCACCAAAACGATTTTTTATAAAAGGGTTAAATTCTAAAATATTCTATGGATGAGTACCAAATAGATGTGGATGAATCTATTTTTACAGTGCAATTCACAAAGCTATCTCAGAAATAAAGGAACATCCGGATTAACCACGAAGAGATAAAGTACAAACTAATACGGACATAAAATAATCCATTTTAAACAGTTACTGAAAATGAACAAACAAATTTTACTGAAATCAAGACCAATAGGCAAGCCTACTATCGAAAATTTTGAGATTGTAGATGCTCTTCCCCCATTGGCAAATGAAGGCGAACTGCTTGTAAAAGCTAAGTATGTGTCAGTCGATCCTTACATGCGTGGGCGTATGAGCGATGCTAAATCGTATGTTCCGCCTTTTGAGGTTGGTAAGGCCATCGAAGGAGGAGTGGTTGCCGAAGTAATCGAAAGTCATCATGCAAACTTTAAGACAGGCGATATGGTGGTTGCACCTTTACAATGGCAAGAGATACAAGCTGTAGCAGCCGACAAAGTAACCAAATTAGATAAAAAAACGGCTCCGCTTAGTTACTATCTTGGAATTTTAGGTATGCCGGGCTTAACGGCTTATTTTGGCCTTCTGGAGATAGGAAAGCCTGTAGCCGGCGAAACCGTGGTGGTATCGGGAGCAGCAGGAGCCGTTGGGGTTGTTGTTGGACAAATAGCGCGGATAAAAGGTTGTCACGTAATCGGCATTGCCGGTAGCGACGAAAAAAAGGATTACCTGATCAATAAATTGAAATTCGACGATGTGATAAATTATCACACAACCAAGAACATGGAAGAAGCCATAACCAAATCTTGTCCCAATGGGGTGGATATTTATTTTGATAACGTCGGCGGCGGGATATCCGATGCTGTCATTGCCCATATCAACAAAGGAGCACGCATCATTCTCTGCGGGCAAATATCGTTATACAACGATACGGAGATACCTGTAGGACCTCGGCCTCAGTCGACACTGCTTAAAAAAAGCGCTTTGATGCAAGGTTTTATTGTAAGCAACTATGCATCCCGTTTTCCTGAAGGTGTCCGACAACTCTCCCAATGGCTTGGTAAAGACAAATTGAGCTATCAGGAAACCATTATCAAAGGATTTGAGAGACTACCTGAAGCTTTTATCGGCCTTTTTGAAGGTAAAAACACAGGCAAATTGCTTGTTGAAATGGAATGAACAATAGAAAACGAAATCACCGGATTTGTCATATTTAGTGACGGCCTCACTTGTGCAGTCATTGTTAGGTTACTTACTAACCATCTTTAGTTTCCCGTCTAAATCCTAAGCTAATACTGCTTTCTTTAATGATCGGGAAAATGTGTGAATGATGTAAGTTTTCTCTGGAATTATGTAACACGTTACACCTGTATCAAAGCTATGTTTACATAATTACCCAGGCTGCCATCAGCAATGAATACTTGCATCTGGGTATCATTGATTCTTTACATAAAAACCCGAAAAGTCAAATGCGTATTTGGCGCATTTGGGTCTATGGCATAATTCAGCAACAGGATAGCTTTTTCCCAAAGATGTCTTAGGATAATATTGGGTACTCATAAAAATAAAACAGGTACACATGAAAAAAAAAGCAGGTATAAGTAAACCTATTTACGGCTTCTTACCAACGGATCTTGATGGATTTGATTCATTAGCAGAGCTTGCTCTCGATTTAGGATGGTCGTGGAATCACGCTGCCGATGAGATTTGGCAACAACTTGATCCGACTTTATGGAACCTCACCCATAATCCATGGGTAATATTGCAGACAGTATCAAGGGATCAATTTAAGAAGGTAATGGCCGATCCTGATTTTCGTAAAAAGGTGGATGTTCTGGTACAACATCAGGAGCAAGTAATGTCTGTTCCGGCTTGGTTTCAAAAAAGTTATCCTCAACCTTCACTAACTTGTGTCGCCTATTTTAGCATGGAATACATGTTAAGTGAGGCGCTTCCTATTTATTCGGGAGGACTTGGTAATGTGGCCGGCGACCAACTCAAAGCTGCCAGCGACCTTGGAGTACCTATTGTCGGTGTGGGATTGCTTTATCAACAAGGCTATTTTCGTCAGGAGATTGATAAAAATGGAGAACAACAAGCTCTTTTCCCCTACAACGATCCACAACAATTACCGATTATTCCTTTACGTGAAGCCAATGGAGAATGGTTGCGACTGGAAGTTGTTTTGCCCGGATACTCGGTATGGCTGCGTGTATGGCAAGTGCAGGTTGGAAGAATCAAACTCTATCTGTTAGACAGTAATGATGCGGCTAATTTCCCTGTTCACAGAGGAATAACCAGCGAATTATATGGTGGCGGGCCTGAGCTTCGGCTTAAACAGGAAATGGTGCTCGGAATTGGAGGATGGCGACTGTTCAATGCTCTCGGCATTCAGCCTGAGGTGTGCCATCTCAATGAAGGTCATGCGGCATTTGCCATATTAGAACGTGCTTATAACTTTATGAACAATACGGGACAATCCTTTGAAGTTGCCCTTGCTTCAACGAGAGCAGGGAATCTATTTACAACGCACACCGCAGTAGCAGCCGGATTCGACTGTTTCTCGCCATCGCTTATTGAACAATACTTAGGTGAATATGCAGAACAAAAGTTGGGCATTTCGCGTCATCAATTGTTGGCGTTAGGCCGCAAAGATTCAGAAAACGAATCAGAGAAGTTCAATATGGCTTATCTGGCAATTCGTGGAAGCGGAGCTGTAAACGGGGTAAGTCGCCTTCATGGAAAAGTCAGTCGTCATATCTTTGAGCCACTATTTCCCAAATGGCCTACAACCGAAGTCCCCGTTGGACATATAACCAATGGTGTTCACATGCCGACATGGGACTCCAAAGAAGCAGACGAACTTTGGATGGATGCTTGTGGCAAAGAGCGGTGGCTCGGAATGAACAAAACGATGGAACAGGATATTCGTCAGGTTTCCGATGAAAAACTCTGGGAAATGCGAATCAATGCAAGCAATGCGCTCATCAACTTTGCCCGTGAACATTTTTCAAGACAATTACTTGGCTCAGGCCATACACCCGAAACGGTTGAACATGCAAAACATCTATTTGATCCAAATATTTTAACATTGGGCTTTGCCAGACGTTTTGCAACCTACAAACGACCCAATTTATTGCTGCACGATCCGCAACGTTTGCTGCGATTATTGACAAACCCTAAGTTTCCCGTTCAACTCATTCTCTCCGGCAAAGCTCATCCTTCCGATCAGGAAGGCCAGAATTTAATTAAAGAATGGATACGATTTATACGACAGGAAAATGTTCGTCCTCCCGTCATATTCCTCGGTGATTATGATATGACTATTTCGGAAAATCTCGTGCAAGGTGTTGATGTTTGGATTAATACACCACGCCGCCCATGGGAAGCCAGTGGCACCAGTGGAATGAAAGTATTAGTCAATGGAGGCATTAACCTTTCTGAATTGGATGGTTGGTGGGCAGAGGCTTATTCACCCGAAGTGGGCTGGGCATTGGGAGATGGGAATGAACATGTTGACGATACATCCTGGGATGCCATCGAAGCGGAGCAACTCTATAATTTACTCGAACAAAAGGTGATACCTGAGTTTTACGATCGCAACGGGAAGGGAATTCCTACTGCCTGGATATCGCGGATGCGGGAAAGCATGGCACGACTAACACCTCAATTCTCTGCCGACAGGACCGTGCGTGAATATACGGAACAACACTATTTGCCGGCAGCAACAGCATATCTTGAACGTGCCGGAAATAAGGGAGCCATCGGCAGGCAAATTGCCGATTGGCAACACAATCTGGAACAGAAATGGGCAACGATCCACTTCGGCAATATAAAAATTGAGACTCACGATGATCAACATGTATTTGAATTTCAGGTTTATCTCAATGATATTGCCCCCGAATCGGTACGTGTCGAACTTTATGCCGAAGGCGTGGACGGCGAAGCGCCGGAGCGGCATGAATTGAAGCAAGGACAAAAAATTAATGACGCTGAGATTGGTTATATCTTCAGTGAAGCTATAGTAGCGACTCGACCTGCAACGGATTATACGGCAAGAGTGATACCGAATTTCTCCGGTGTCTCAGTTCCTCTTGAAAATAGGCTCATTCTTTGGCAACATTAATCTATCGTTATGAACAAAACGGATCCGATCACAACACTCTTTTTAGATATTGGTGGCGTAATGCTATCCAATGGCTGGGGACACGAGTCACGAAAATTAGCTGCTGATGTTTTCAATCTGAATTTTAGCGATATGGATGATCGGCATCATCTCACGATGGTAACCCTTGAAGAGGGAAAGCTTACCCTGAATGAATACCTTAAAAGGGTGGTATTTTACCAGAAACGTTCTTTCACTCCTGTTCAATTTAGGGATTTTATGTTCACTCAATCCACTCCAAACATAGAGATGATAGAATTAGTACGGCAGTTGAAAGAAAAGTATCAGCTCAAAATAGCCGTAGTCAATAATGAAGGGAGGGAGTTGAATGAATATCGAATCAGGAAATTTCAGTTGAATCAGTTCGTGGACTTCTTCATATCCTCCTGCTTCGTGCATTTCAGAAAACCCGATGAAGATATTTTTCGGGTAGCGTTGGATATTGCACAGGTGCCGGCCGAACAAGTAGTCTATATAGAAGATATGCAAATGTTTGTGGATGTAGCCAGTGATTTGGGAATTCGAAGTATCCAGCATAAGAGTTATTTATCAACATCCGAAGCATTAGCAGATATGGGGCTGAAAATTGGATAAAAACAAGAAAGACCATTCATGAATAAAGACCAGACTTATATCTTAACCATCAATGGTGGCTCGTCCACTATCAAGTTCGCGCTGTATCAGATTGACGATTCGTTGTCGTGTTTACTTCATGGAAATATTGATCGAATCGGCATGAAAGATTCAGTACTTACTTTTACTGATGAGAAAGATCATCAGAAGAATACCCTTGCGGTTGAATCTTCTGATTATCCGTCAGCGTCTAATTTTCTGATTGATTGGCTTGAAAAGAAGGATGAATTTTCTTCTGTCAAAGCAATAGGACACCGCGTGGTTCATGGCATGAAGCATACTGAACCCGAACTTGTCACTCTTACCTTGTTGGATGAACTGCATCGCATCATTCCTTACGATCCCGATCATCTGCCTGCTGAGATTGCTTTGATTGAATTTTTCCGTCAACGTCATCCAAAACTTCCCCAAGTGGCTTGTTTCGACACGGCGTTTCATACATCCATGCCCCGTGTGGCTAAGTTACTTCCTATTCCCCGTCGCTTTGATGAAAAAGGAATACAACGTTATGGGTTTCACGGCCTTTCTTATTCTTATTTGATGGAAGAACTAACACGAATTGCGGGACAAAAAGTAGCCAAAGGCCGGATTATATTGGCTCATTTGGGCAATGGCGCAAGTATGGCTGCTGTCAGCAATGGGAAAAGTATGGATACCAGCATGGGATTCACGCCTGCTGCCGGATTGCCGATGGGTTCACGACCCGGAGATTTGGATCCGGGCGTTGCTTGGTATATGATGCAGTCAGAACATTTAACCCCGGAGAAATTTAATAGCTTAATCAATCATGAATCCGGTCTTCTCGGCATTTCCGAAACAAGCTCCGACATGCAGGATTTACTCGCGCACGAAGCCGATGACGTTCGGGCGGAAGAAGCTGTATCGTTATTTTGCTATCAGGCAAAGAAATGGATTGGAGCTTTCACGGCAGTTCTTGGTGGATTAGACACTTTGGTTTTTACCGGTGGCATTGGTGAAAACAGTCCGGTCATTCGCTCTCGCATTTGTGAAGGATTGGAATTTCTTGGAATCGGGATCGATGAAAAACAAAACAGATCAAACGCTGAGGTTATTTCACTCAACAAAGGAAAAACCACTGTTCGCGTTATTCATACGGACGAGGAACAGATGATCGCACGTTTGGCGTGCCGAACACTCGGACTTGGCAAGGCCAATCAAACAAAAAACGAAAACACACTGTCAGCCAAATGATAGTGAACAACAACAAAACTAAAACACGAAAGGATTACGATTATGCTAAACAAAGTCAAAACATTACAGGGTTACACATTAAGCGGACTCGATGGAGAAATAGGAAAAGTCAAGGAATTCTACTTTGATGATCAGCATTGGACAATTCGTTATCTGGTAGCCGACACGGGAAACTGGCTTACCGGCAGACAGGTATTAATTTCTCCTTATGCCTTGGTCGCTGCAACAAAAGAAGAGCAACACATCATCATCAATTTGACAAAAAAACAGATTGAGGAAAGTCCATCTTTGGACAGTGACAAACCCGTTTCACGGCAGTTCGAAGAGGCTTATTATGTATATTATGGATGGCCAATGTATTGGGGAGGCCCATACATGTGGGGCACTTATCCTTACATTATGCGTGATCGTGATAAATGGATTAAAACCAACCAACCCGAAAAAGGATGGGATCCGCATTTACGCAGCACACACGACGTGAATGGTCACGACATCCAAGCCACAGACGACGAAATAGGCCATGTTGAAGATTTTATCATTGATAACGAGACGTGGGCAATTCGTTATTTAATCATTGATACACAAAACTGGTGGCCGGGTAAAAAAGTCCTTGTTTCACCACGGTGGATTGAACGCATTAGTTGGAGTGAGTCGAAAGTCTTTATCAATCTTTCCCGCGAGGCCATCAAGCAGTCACCGGAATATTCAGAAGAGTCTTTACTTACCCGGGATTATGAGAATAAACTGCATCAACATTATAATAAACCAGGATACTGGGTTGATGATTTAGCGGATAAAGTGCTTCCCAGTTGATAAAAAGGAAGAATGACACCTGTTTTATTTTGAGTAACAAAATTGACATAAAACAAATTAATATGAACACGAAAAAGGCGTCAGAAAAAGGGAAAGACGTTAGAAGTGGATACGAAAGTGACATTCTTGCCAAAACAAAAATGATGGATAAAAAAGATGAACCCTTATCACACGAACTTCTACGAAAAATGAATGCTTATTGGCGCGCTGCCAATTATTTGTCGGTCGGACAGCTCTATCTCTATGCTAATCCGTTACTGAAAGAGCCGTTGAAACTATCGCACATAAAGCCAATGTTGCTTGGGCATTGGGGTACTACACCGGGACAAAACTTTATCTATGTGCACTTGAACAGGATTATCAAGAAATATGATTTGGACATGTTCTATATTGCCGGGCCTGGTCATGGTGGTCCTGCTTTGGTAGGAAATACCTATTTAGAGGGCACTTATAGCGAGATTTATCCAAACATCAGCCAAGACGAAGCCGGACTGAAAAAACTGTTCAATCAATTCTCGTTTCCGGGAGGAATTTCCAGTCACGTTGCGCCAACCACGCCTGGATCAATTCACGAAGGTGGAGAGTTGGGTTATTCACTTAGTCATGCTTTTGGAGCTGCATTCGACAATCCCGAATTGATCGTGGCCTGTGTTATTGGCGACGGTGAAGCGGAGACCGGTCCATTGGCGACCTCATGGCATTCCAATAAATTTCTGAATCCGATGACCGACGGAGCCGTGCTACCGATCCTGCATCTTAATGGTTACAAAATTGCAAATCCTACTGTACTGGCACGCATCTCGCATGAAGAACTGGATCAGTTACTTCGTGGTTATGGCTGGACTCCTTATTTCGTGGAAGGCGATGAACCTGAAAAGATGCATCAACTCATGGCCGCTGCTTTAGAAAGGGCCATTGAAGAAATCAAGCAAATACAAAGCAATGCGCGGGAAAATAACATTGCTACCCGGCCACTCTGGCCAATGATTGTCTTTAATTCACCCAAAGGCTGGACAGGGCCAAAAGAAGTCGATGGACTCCAAATTGAAGGAACATTTCGTGCTCACCAGATTCCTCTTTTAGTGGATTCTGAGCATCCTGATCATCTAAAACTCCTTGAAATCTGGATGAAAAGTTATAAGCCTGAAGAACTCTTCGACGAGAAGGGTTGTCTTTTGCCTGAATTAGCTGAACTGGCTCCAAAAGGTGATCGAAGAATGGGTGCTAACCCACATGCTAACGGTGGATTGTTGCTGCATGACTTGCTTATGCCTGACTTTAGAAATTACGAGGTGGATGTGCCGTCGCCGGGAGCCGTTCAGGCCGCCGACACACACGAGCTTGGTGTATTTTTGCGCGATGTGATCAAGCTCAATCAGGAGCAACGCAATTTTCGGATTTTCGGCCCTGATGAAACACTTTCCAATCGGTTAAACGCTGTTTTTGAAGTAACCGGTCGACAGTGGGATACCAGAACACAAGATAATGATGAGTTTCTTGCACCTGATGGCCGCGTAATGGAGATGTTAAGTGAACATCAAAGTGAAGGTTGGCTCGAGGGATACCTACTCACAGGAAGGCATGGATTATTTAACTGTTATGAGGCGTTTATCCATATCGTCGATTCTATGTTTAATCAACATGCCAAGTGGCTGAAAGTTAGTGCAGAGTTGCCATGGCGAAAGAAAATTGCATCACTCAATTACTTGCTGGCTTCGCATGTCTGGCAGCAAGCGCATAATGGCTTCACGCATCAAGATCCAGGCTTCATCGATCATGTGGTAAACAAAAAAGCCTCTATTGTTCGTGTGTATCTCCCGCCTGATGCCAATTGTCTGCTATCAGTCTGGGATCATTGTTTGAGAAGCCGACATTATGTTAACGTCGTGATCGCGGGTAAATACCAAGCGCCTCAATGGTTGTCTATGGATGCTGCAATTGAACATTGCACCAAAGGAATTGGCGTTTGGCAGTGGGCCAGCACCGACCGGGGCTCAGAACCGGACGTGGTAATGGCTTGTTGTGGCGACGTTCCAACGTTGGAAACTCTTGCCGCTGTTTCTATCCTGCGCAAACATCTGCCTGAACTGAAAATTCGTGTGATCAATGTGGTAGATCTGATGAAATTGCAACCGAATACGGAACACCCACACGGACTTAGCGATCAGGATTTCGATGCTTTATTCACGAAAGACAAACCAATCGTCTTTGCATTTCATGGTTATCCATGGTTGGTACACCGTTTAACTTATCGCCGTACTAACCACGAAAATATGCATGTACGGGGCTATAAGGAAGAGGGCACTATCACAACCTACTTCGACATGACGGTCTTAAACGATCTTGACAGGTTTCACCTGGTGCAAGATGTGATAAACAGGTTGCCTCAGTTGGGTGATAGTGGTGCCACCCTGAAGAGGTTGGTACAGGATAAACTCATCGAACATAAACAATACATCGATAAACACGGACAAGATATGCCTGAAATTCTTAACTGGAAATGGAATCAAGATTGAACATGGAAAATAAAAACGTTGAACATAAAGGGAAAATGATGCGCATAGGCATAGCTGCGGATCATGGTGGGTTTGAGTTGAAAGTACAACTGACGGCGGCGCTCAAAGCCATTGGGTATGAAGTGACAGACTTTGGCGCTTATCAGTTGGTGGTAGGTGATGATTACCCTGATTTTGTGGTGCCTATGTCCCGTGCGGTGGCAAGTGGTGAAGTTACTCGTGGTTTGGCCATTTGCGGCAGTGGGGTTGGCGCTTGCATTGCTGCCAATAAAATACACGGAGTTCGGGCAGCATTGATCATGGATACCTTTTCTGCTCATCAGGGAGTGGAGGATGACGACATGAACGTGATGTGTATGGGTGGACAAGTTACCGGATATGCACTTTCATGGGATTTGGTACAGACATTCCTGAATGCAAATTTCAAAGCGGACGAACGGTTTATACGACGTCTTGCAAAAGTAGCGGCTTTAGAAAATACAAATGAATTAATAACGAATAGAACCAATGAGTAAAAATGAATTTAATACCCATAGACCATACTGGAAACGGATACATCATACCTGGAGTTTTTGGATCTTTTTGCTTTTGATGTTAGTGGGTATCCTATATTACATAATAAGTGTTGACTTTGCATTTGCACCTCACGGACAAATGATGCAATCATCGCACAATAGCAGGACGCGGTAGATATTCACAATTAAATGATTAGTAAAATGAGTTCACTAGAGATGATAAACACCGCGAAAGCGATGGTAGCTAACGACAAAGGGTTGTTGGCCATGGACGAAAGTAATCCGACCTGCAACAAACGGTTTGCCGCATTGGAAATTCCTCAAACGGAAGAGTTAAGATGTGCCTATCGCGAAATGATAGTCACTACAACCGGTTTGAATGAGAGCATTAGCGGAGCCATTCTTTATGATGAAACCGTCCGTCAGCATTTGAAAAACGGCACATCATTTGTGAAAGTTCTTACAGATGCAGGAATTATTCCCGGGATTAAAGTAGATGCCGGAGCAAAAGACATGGCAGGTCATGCCGGAGAAAAAATCACCGAAGGGCTTGACGGTTTGCGCGACCGACTTAAAGAATATGCTCAAATGGGATTGCGTTTTGCTAAATGGCGTGCTGTGATTGCCGTAGGTAACGGTATTCCGACACGGGCATGTGTCGAAGCGAATGCACAGGCTTTAGCACGTTATGCTGCCTTGTGTCAGGAAGCCGGATTGGTTCCCATTGTCGAGCCGGAGATGCTTATGAATGGTGACCACACCATAGAACGTTGTTTTGAAGTTACCGAAGAGGTACTCCACGTTGTTTTCGAGCAACTTTACGCGCAAGGGGTAATGTTCGAAGGCATGATTCTAAAACCCAATATGGTAGTACCCGGACTGGCATGTCCAATACAAGTATCGGTTGATGAGGTGGCGGATGCTACTGTTAAATGTTTGTTACGTGTTGTTCCGGCAGCCGTTCCGGGAATTGCTTTTTTGTCGGGTGGTCAATCCGCAGAATTAGCTTCCGCCCGTTTGAATGCTATGAATATCCGTTTCAAATCGCAACTTCCCTGGGCATTGGCGTTTTCATTTGCACGTGCAATTCAACAGCCGGCATTAGAAATATGGCATGGAAAAGAAGCGAATGTGTCGGAAGCTCAACAAGCGTTATATCATCGGGCTAAATGCAATCAGGCTGCCCGCCGTGGTGAATACATCGCCGCTACTATGGATAAGCCACAAGAAAATATTCTATGAGTAAAATAAATTTATATCCTTTACGATTCGAACCTATCTACCAGTATCGGATTTGGGGTGGTCGCCATTTGGCCGACCTGCTTTCCACTCCATTGCCGGACGATGGCCCCATAGGTGAGGCATGGATGCTTAGCGATCGCGATGATCATACAAGCCTTGTTGCTAATGGTTCGCTAAAAGGGCAAACAATCGCGCAATTGATGGAGCAATATCCGGAGCAATTGATGGGAAAATTAGCCGGACACTTCAATCGGTTTCCGCTGTTGTTGAAATTTCTCGACGCCAGTGAATTGCTTTCGGTTCAGGTACATCCGTCTGACGAACAAAAGAATTATATACCTGCCGGTGAGCATGGAAAAACAGAAGCATGGGTAGTACTGAAAGCGGGGAAAAAAAGCCGGATTTATGCGGGTTTAAAATCCAAAACCACGATTCAAAACCTGAGAAATGCGATTATGAGTGGGACGATTGCAGACCATCTGTCATTTTTCACGCCAAAGATCGGTGACGTCGTGTTCCTGCCTGCCGGAACAGTTCACGCTCTTGGTGGCGATGTGGTGGTATTTGAGGTTCAGCAAAATAGTGACGTAACTTTCCGGCTTTACGACTGGAATCATGTTGATGCTAAGACTGGCCATCCACGTGCCCTTCAGGTCGATAAAGCGTTTGCCTGCATTAATTTTTTGCAGGGAGTAATAGAACCTGCAGTACCTGTGGTAGAAATGATAGGCTCTGTGAAACGGGAGCATCTCTTTCATTGCGATCATTTCTGTTTATCACGAATTTCCGGAGAATCGCAGTTTGTAGTTGGCGCTGTTGATGCACCACATATGCTGGTGTGTATCGCCGGCGATGGACAGTTGGAATATGATGATGCCTATTATACAATCGGGAAAGGCGATGTATTTCTCTTACCGGCTGTGATTGGAGTATGTGTGTTTTGGCCGAAAGGCAAAGTGAGTTTGTTGGAAATTTCGATACTGGAAAACAACTGATAATACAAAAAAATACACTCCTCATAACTCAATGAAAAAACTAATAGTTTTTGATCTGGACGGTACACTTGCTGAAAGTAAATCGTCTATTGATAGTGAAATGTCAACATTGTTGCATAGCCTTCTCGCAATTGTCAAAGTCGCCATAATTTCCGGCGGCGGTTGGCCACAGTTTGAAAAACAAGTTCTTGCTAATCTTTCACAAGACGAAAGTTTAAATCAATTGTCATTACTTCCGACTTGCGGTACTCAATTTTACCAATACAGCGGGGAGTGGGCAAAACTTTATTCCGAAGATTTCACCAACGATGAAAAGGAGAAAATCATCAGTTCACTAAAAGACGCCATGAAAGAAGCGGGCTTCAAAGCGGAGAAGGTTTGGGGAGAAGTTATTGAAGATAGAGGAAGTCAGATCACATTTTCTGCATTAGGCCAACAGGCTCCGCTTACTGAAAAAGAAAAATGGGACTCTGATTTCTCGAAGCGGAAAAAGATTAAAGCAATTCTTGATAAGCTGATACCGGGTTTCTCAGTACGATTGGGTGGAACAACGTCGATTGATATCACTAAACAGGGTATCGACAAAGCCTATGGGATTGGAAAACTTAGAGACACTCTTGACGTTGCAATTCACGAGATGATCTTTATCGGGGATGCCATATTCCCCGGAGGAAACGACTATCCGGCCAAAGAAGCAGGAGTTGTCTCTATCCGGATCAAAGATACTGAAGAGTCGAAACGGGTGATTGAAACCATTATTGCTTGCTTGGATGGTATTTAACAAACAAAATTGACTAAGAAAAAATGAGTGGATTAAAATTACATCGCATTTGCCAGATTATGACACCCGAACCCGGAAACCCGATGGAGGTGGAAGGTGTTTTGAATCCGGCGGCTGTTCGTGGGCCGGATGGTGAACTTTACCTTTTCCCACGTCTCGTGGCAAAGGGAAATTATTCACGCGTTGGCATTGCCCGTGTTTTGTTTAATGAATCCGGTGATCCTTATGGAGTTGAACGGCTGGGAATCGCTTTGGAACCTGAAGCGGATTATGAATTACGAGCTGATGGCAGTGGTGGATGTGAGGATGCCCGTGTTACTTTTGTTGAGCCGCTCAAGCTTTATTTAATGACTTACACCGCACATTCTCCAATAGGCCCCCGAATTGCATTTGCGGTTTCGGAAGATTTGTTTCATTGGAAACGATTGGGACTTGCGACTTTTGAATCGTTTCTGGGAATCGATTTTGCTCATGTTGATGACAAAGACGCCAGTCTCTTCCCGATTGCAATCCCTAATCACTCCGGTAAAATGCAGATGGCGATGATTCATCGTCCACTTTTTCGTGGAACTCGTCCCGAGGAAACGGCCAATAAAGCTGCGTCGCGAATAGTGGATATTGATCATGAAAGCATTTGGATCTCCTATTGTCCGATGCCTGTGGAAGGTCAGAAATTACAACACCTTGGTTTATTTAATTCACATCATCGGCTTGCCACACCAGTTTCTCCCTGGGAACGGCTCAAAATAGGCGGAGGCACTCCACCTATTCTTACACAGCATGGCTGGCTGATCATTTACCATGGCGTGAGCGAGATTTCCGATAAGGAAAGCGATAATCATCTATGTTACTCGGCTGGAGTGATGATTCTCTCCAAAGAGCATCCGCGCATCATTCATTATCGTTCGGTGGAGCCGGTTCTAAATCCGATTATGCCGGAAGAACGTAACGGAATAGTGCCAAACGTTGTGTTTCCAACAGGTATTGATCGACGCGATGATCTGGGTATGCCCAATCGTTTCGATGTTTATTATGGTATGGCAGACAAACGAATTGGGGTGGCACGTCTTGATGTGCCGGACCTTTTGCCTCAAGAAGGGAATGTGTCTGATGACACAGTTAGCTATGAAAAAATATGATTGAGACCTTCCGCTGCTTTGTTCTTGTTTTCAGACAGTATAACCACAGCACTTTTACCACAATTCTCAATACGCAATCTATTCCGTAAATTGAAGAAAAATATATTTTTGGTTAAACACTAATTTAAAGACGACACAACATTCTTCAATGTGTGAATGTTGCAACTATCTTCTTTAATTGTGTAACGCTTTCGCATGTTAAAGGTCGCATCTTTGTGTATGAAGATTTCCTTCATAATTTAAACTCAAAACATGATGAAAGCATTCAAATTAATCATCTTATCGTTGGTGTTGCTTCTTGCCGGTACGCTGCAAGGGCAAATTTCCTTCAATCTGCATTTTGGTTCGCCTCCACAGTGGGGTCCTGCAGATCAACCTGCAGCTCGTTACTATTATCTGCCGGATGTTGAAGCTTATTATGATCTTCAAACATCCATGTTCATTTATCTGAATAACGGCAGATGGGTTCGTCATACATATCTTCCTGCACGATATAGAAATTACGATTTATACAACGGGTATAAAGTAGTAATGACAAACTATCGGGGCAATACGCCTTACACCAATTTTCGTGAATACAGAACTAAATACGCCAGAGGCTATCATGGTCAACCTCAAAGGACTATTCGCGAAAAACAGGGAAGAGGAAATCCACATCAAATGATGCGTCCTAACGAGAGACAACGTCCTGATAACTATAATGGAAGAGGACATGGCAATGAAAAAAACAACAATAATGGTCATGGCAATGGCAATGATCATGGCAATGGTCATGGACACGACAATAACTAATCAACAAAGCAATATTTCTCACTAAAAAATTATTCTCAGATGAAAACAACAATTGTAGCATTTTTATTCTTTGTCACGATGGCAGGAACCAATTTATCAGCTCAACGTAACAGTTATGGTGAAAACTTTGGCAATACCTTAAACATAGGTTTAGGAATTGGAGGTTATGGAGGATATTACGGATATATCGGACGTTCGGTGCCTGTAATCAATCTCAACTATGAGTTTGAAGTCTTACGAAACTTCACGTTAGCTCCTTCTCTTACTTTTCTTACGTATCAGGACAATTATTACCGTGAAACCGTAATCCCGATAGCCGTTAAAGGAACTTACTATTTCAATCAATTACTCAACGCGAATGAGCATTGGGATTTTTATGGGGCAGGATCACTTGGGTTTGCCATCGTTTCTTCTACATGGGATAACGGCTACACCGGAGACAGAAGTTATTACCAGGGAGGTAGCCCATTATTCCTTGATTTACATGTTGGTACAGAATATCATATCACGAGAGGAATAGGAATATTTCTTGATCTTTCAACCGGTGTGTCAACCGTTGGACTTGCATTTCATGGTTTGTAAACAAATAAACACACGAACAAAATGAAAACAAAAACATTGAATTCTCTAACAAAAAAAATTGGGGTGGCTTTTTTCGCGCTCATCATAGCCGTTACGGTTGATTCCTGCGCCACAAAAGCAATGTTCTTAACGTCATCCGTCGTTCCGGCGGCACAAGGTTCTGTCAAAATAACAAAAGACAAGAATCACAATTATGCCATTCAAATCAACATATACAACTTGGCGGAAGTTGATAGATTGCAACCGCCAGCTCAAACGTATGTTGTTTGGATGAATACGAGCGACGGGAAAACGAGAAATATCGGGCGTCTGGATAGTAATAAAGGAACCTTCTCGAAGAATTTAAGAGCCTCGTTTAAAACAGTCTCTTCGTTTAAGCCAACCAAAATATTTATTACAGCGGAAAACAACGATAGTATGGCCTATCCGAGCGGTCAAGTCGTATTAACAACAGACAACCTGTAGCCTACTTTGTCAGACTGATATGAGTAGCCAACAGTAATAAAAAACTTTTGTGTCACAATTTAAAATTCAAAGAAAATGAATACAACAGAATTAACAGGAAACTGGAATCAGACAAAAGGTAAATTAAAACAACGATTTGCCATACTCACCGATAGTGATTTGTTATTGGTCGAGGGAAAACATGATGAACTGATAGGAAGGCTTCAATCGAAGTTGGGTAAGACAAAAGAAGAGATTCACAAAATTCTCGCAGAGCTTTAATTATCCTATATTTTGCTGTAATCCATGCCGGTTGTCGGAACTTTCGGAAAACGGCATGGAATTACATTCCAAAGTAAAAAACAAAATTCAAAAACAAACAATATGAAAAAGATTATTTTCACCCTCGCTGTAACAACGCTTATGGGAGGAGCCATGTTAAGCAGTTGTCAGTCGTCGGCTACCAAAGTAAAAAATGCAGAAGCATCTTTGCAAAAAGCCGATAGCAATGTGGTAGTTGCAAAAGCAAATTTAAACGCAACACGCCAGGATTCCATTGCCGAATACCAGGCATTCAAAAAAACATCTGAAGAACGAATCGCCGCAAATGAAAAAAGCATTGCCGATTTCAAAGTGAAGATGGCAAAAGACAAAAAGGAATACAAAGCTAAATACGAAAAGCAGTTGGCCACGTTTGAACAAAAGAACAATGACTTGAAAATTAAATTAGAAAATTATAAAGATGAAGGTCAACTTAAATGGATGACATTTAAAAATGAATTCGATCATAACATGGATCAATTAGGTAAGGCATTGAAAAATTTCACCGTAAAATAGATTGAGATAACTCTAAATTGATATTGAAATAATCACTATCTTTTGATCAAATAAAAGAATAATGTTCATTTGAACTTTACAACCAATCAAATTAAAAAAACAACATCATGAGTACAGGAAAAGTATTTTTAGGCGTATTAGTTGGCGCTGCTGCCGGCGCCGTGTTAGGCGTATTATTTGCACCTGCAAAAGGGTCATCTGTCCGAAAGAAACTTTATAAAAAAGGAGAGAGCGAAACCGATTCACTGAAAGAAAAATTCAATGCTTTTGTCGATGCTGTCACTGAAAAATTCGACAAGACAAAAGGAGAAATCGAGTATGAAGAGCAAGAGATAATCAACGCCGAAGAAGTAGAAAAAGAAATAAAAGCAAACAAGCGGTAATTCGTTTTTTTAGGCAGTGTAGTAGAGATTCGATCTACTCCAGGTTTTGGATTTTAGAAGAGTTTTAATTTCAAGAATTTGGGGTAGATTTCAATCTCATTCAACAAACCTTGTTGACGTATGTCGTGTTAAGCAGGACATAATAAGAAATCTAAGAATCAAAATGAAATGCAGATATAAAAACAATCGCATAATAACAACAAAATGAAACAATTGATTTTAATTATGGCAGCCGTTGCCTTAATCGCGTTTAACGGTAGTGCTCAAGGAAGTGGCAATAATTTGCGTAACCAAATCACATTTGGAATAAAAGCAGGTGCAAATTATTCCAACGTATATGACTCTCAAAATCAAGATTTTAATGCTGATCCCAAATTAGGTTTCGCAGGAGGTGTTTTTGTGGGAATTCCACTCGGAAGTTTCTTGGGTATTCAACCCGAATTGCTTTATTCTCAAAAAGGTTTTAAGGCAACAGGTACTCTACTCGGCAGTCCTTATAGTTTGACCCGCACGACAAATTATCTTGATGTGCCTATATTAATTGCATTGAAACCCATTGGATTAATCACCATACTGGTAGGTCCTCAATATTCATATTTGTTGAGTCAAAAAGACGTATATGACAATTCAATCATGACCGTTGTGCAAGAACAAACATTTAAAAATGAGAACATCCGAAAAAACACCTTCGGGATCTTGGGTGGTGTTGATATAAATCTCAGCAACTTAGTAATTGGTGCACGAGTTGGATGGGATATCACCAACAATAATGGCGATGGAACCTCAACAACCCCTCGTTACAAGAATGTATATTATCAAGCCACTTTAGGATATAGATTTTAATAGCATATTGAAATAATAATGTCTATTTTGATGTGAATAGAAAAGGAAACGCTTATAACAATATTAAAAACAACATCATGGGAAATTTACTTTATCTGATTGCTGTAATTTTAATTATCGCATGGGCACTCGGATTTTTTTTCTTCAGTGTCGGAGGTATGATACATATTCTACTTATCATTGCAATCATTGCAATCATACTTAGAGTGATTCAAGGGAGAAGAATATTATAAAGTCATCGTTTAAAAAACCATTTAAAAATTCAAATTATGAACTCAGGAAAAATTGTATTGGGAATATTGGCCGGCGCTCTTGCCGGTACTGTGTTAGGTGTATTATTTGCACCTGAAAAAGGTTCGGATATTCGGAAAAAAATATACAAAAAAAGAGAGGATGAAGGAGCCATGTTAAAAGAAAAATTCAATGAATTTCTTGAAAGCATTTCCGGAAAATTCGACAAAACAAAAGATGATGTTTCAGCTTTTGCCGAACAAGCAAAGACAAAACTGGAAGGAGTTGGAAAAGAAATTAAAAGCATCAAGGGGTAATATGGTTTTTAGGCAATGTGTAGTGACTGGGTCTACTCCGAAAAGTGGTTTTTAAAAAATCATTCAGCCAGTGGGTTTCGGAGTAGACTTACGTTATTGATCATTGTCCAAGACGGATTCTACTTTATCAAAACAGAATTATGGAAGAGAATACGGAAATAGTTGAATCTTTGCTGGAGAATGCTACTGAATATGCCATAAAAAGCTATGAATTAGTAAAACTCAAAGTAATTGATAAAACTTCGGATGGGGTTTCATCATTCATCCCCCATACCGTTGTCATAATTGTCATTGGTTCGTTCCTGTTTTTTGTGAATCTGGGAGTCGCTTTTTGGCTTGGCGAACTATTTGGCAAAATCTTTTATGGATTCTTTGCGGTAGCTGCTATTTATGCCGTTATCGCGTTCATCATCCATTTCTTTATGCACAAATGGTTGAAAAGAATTTTCTACGATTATATCATCAGACAAATATTCAAATAGAATGACATGGAAAATATCACTTCTGCTGCCGAGCTTAAACGGGTCATTCAACGGGTGGAAATTGAACATGTCATGCAGGGTAAACGTTTGAAAGAACAATTCTTTCTTGCGTATGAAAACCTCAAACCAGCTAATATTCTCAAAAGTACATTGAATGAGATTACGAAATCTCCTTATTTAATAGACAATATATTAGGAGCTACGTTAGGGTTGATCACCGGATATTTGTCAAGAAAAATAGCTGTAGCCGGATCGGGAAATCCATTTAGAAAACTTATTGGCTCTGTTTTGCAGTTTGGAATCACGAACCTTGTTGCTCAACACCCTGATTTGATTAAATTGTTTGGTCAGTTTATTATGCAACATCTTTTTCGCAAAAAAGAAATGAATTCAGTAAAGCCATGATAGATCAAAAAATCATATTGCCATTTTATGCGAAAGCAAGCCTTTTCTTTGTAGGATTGCTTGCTTTTTTTACGATGTTATACATTGCTCAGGGCATTCTTGTCCCGATCGTTTTGGCCATCATCATTGCCATCGTACTGCATCCAATCGTACAGTTTTTTGTGCGCAGACGAATAAACAGGGTTGTTGCTATTGTAGTGACTTTATTACTAACCCTTACCGTTATGAGCGCGTTTGGCGCTCTTGTTTTTTCGCAGGCAAGTCGGTTCGGGGACTCATTACCAACGTTGGTAGAAAAACTTTCCAACATGATCAACCAAACAGTTGCTTGGGCATCCGGTTATTTCAACATTAACTCCCAAAATATCTATGACTGGATTTCAAGAACCAAAGGAGAACTTATTAATACCAGCAGCGCTGCAATTGGACAAACGCTTCTCTCTGTTGGCAGTCGCGCTGTGATCGTGCTTTTGGTTCCTATCTATGTTTTTCTGATTTTATTTTACGAGCCTATTTTATTGGAATTTATGCGTAGAATTTTTGGCATCGACAATAAAATTCAAGTCAACGAAATCATTACACAGACCAAGACGCTTATTCAACGTTATATTGTAGGATTGCTTTTTGAAGCGGCCATCGTGGCCACTTTATATTCTGTTGGTTTGTTGATTATCGGAATTGACTATGCTATCATACTTGGATGTATTGCTGCTTTGCTCAATATCATTCCCTACATCGGTGGTTTGATAGCCGTATCCTTAATCATGCTTATAGCCATAGCCACGAAGGATTCAGCTACGTATCCTCTACTTGTGGCAGGACTTGCCATTATCGTTCATTTGGTAGACAATAGTTTTATCATTCCAAAAACAGTGGCTTCAAAAGTCAAAATCAACGCATTCGTATCTGTCACGGCAATCATTGCGGCAAGTGCTTTGTTTGGTATCCCGGGTATGATTATTTGCATTCCGATTATAGGAATCGTAAAACTCATTTTCGATCATATCGAGTCTTTAAAACCCTGGGGATTTTTATTAGGCGACACTATGCCTTCATCATTCAAAATCAAATCCATTCGCTCCATGCGGATAAAAAAGAAGCCATCATGATAGAAGTTAAAAAAGAAGGTATATTGTTATCAAAGACTGACTTAGAATTTGAAAACGAAGGCGTGCTCAATCCCGCAGTGATACGGGTTGGCGACCATGTCCATATTTTTTACCGTGCAGTACAGTTGTGGAATCAATCTACCATCGGGTATTGCAGGTTGGATGGGCCATTGAATGTGGTAGAACGTTGGGAAAAACCTCTTATGGTTCCCGAATTTGATTATGAATCGCAAGGTATTGAAGATGCCCGTATTGTAAAAATTGAAGGCACCTATTATATGTCTTATACAGGGTATGATGGCACAAATGCCCGTGGCGCATTAGCCACATCGAAAGATTTAGTGCATTTTACAAAGCAAGGGCTCATTGTACCACCGATTTCTTATGCGCATTTTGTTTATCTTGTAGAATCGGCTGGTAAAGTAAACGAGAATTATTACCACAACCATAAGTTCTATTATCAGGAATCTGATCCCGATGAAAAAATATGGTTGTGGGATAAAAATGTCGTATTTTTTCCTCGTAAAATCAATGGCAATTTGGTTTTTTTTCATCGAATACGTCCCGGAATTCAGCTTGTTTGTGTGAAAAACATAAAGGAACTAACGGAGGAATTTTGGAAAAACTATTTCCTGAATTTTCAGGATCATATTGTGATGGACCCTGTTTATCAGCATGAGTCAAGTTATATTGGTAGTGGTTGTCCACCTATTGAAACAGAACAAGGTTGGGTTTTTATTTATCATGGTGTAGAAGAAAATGAAAACGGACATATCTATTCTGCTTGTGCCGCTTTGCTTGATTTGAATGATCCTTCGAAAGAAATAGCCAGATTGCCTTATGCTTTGTTCTCGCCTGAATTTGATTGGGAATTAGAAGGAGACGTAAATAATGTCGTTTTTCCTACCGGAACTGCCTTGTTTGGAGACACTTTATTTATTTATTATGGAGCGGCAGATTCAAGTATTGCTTGCGCTTCCGTCAGTTTATCCAAATTAGTAGCCGAATTATTAACGCATAGCACAAAGAACAATGAAACGAGCATTAAATCAATCTTAAGCTTAAGGCCATGATTATTTGCGAGTTCCATACATCCTTAGTGTATAATAATAAAAATAATCGTATGAAAAATAAAATAGCTATTCAGGAATTGGATGATAAGAGTTTACAGCAACAAGAATTCTCCTATTTAGAAGACAGGATGCTTCATCAGAGTGCACCTCATAACGATAAACTCCATTTGAATGCGATTCCCATGAAAGCTGAAATTCTATTTATTACTTCCTATCCCCCCAGAGAATGTGGAATAGCCACCTATTCGCAGGATTTGATCAAGGCGTTGAATAATAAATTCGGCACTTCTTTCGATTTAAAAGTATGCGCCTTGGAATCGGGTGACGAAACTTTTGATTATCCCGATGAAGTAAACCATATTCTCAAAACTTCCAACTCACAGGATTATGTGGAATTGGCAAACTACATTAATCAGAATAACCGTATTGAAATTGTGTTGATTCAGCATGAGTTTGGCTTTTTTCAAATGCAGGAAGAGGCTTTTCTCCATTTTCTTCAGGAGATAACAAAGCCGATTATCATTGTGTTTCATACTGTGTTACCCCGTCCGGATAAACTGTTTAAAGCAAAAGTTCAGCATATTGCAAATGCTTGCACATCCATCGTCGTCATGACGCACATATCGGAACAGTTGTTGGTCAATGAGTATGAAGTGTCACAACAAAAAATTACCGTTATTGCTCATGGCACCCACTTGGTTCCTCATTTAAGTAAAGATTTTTTGAAGGAGAAATATGCATTAACAGGCAAAAAAGTGTTGACCACGTTCGGACTACTTAGTTCGGGGAAAAGCATTGAAACTACCTTAAAAGCGTTGCCTGCCATTGTGAAAACGATTCCTGATGTTATGTTTCTTGTCATTGGAAAAACCCATCCGGAAGTGTCAAAAACAGATGACGAAACGTATCGGAAAATGCTTGTAGCTACCGTGAAAGAATTAGAAATTCAGGATCATGTGCAGTTTATCAATAGCTACTTCGCTACGCCAATCCTCCTTGAATATTTGCAACTTACCGATATTTACCTCTTTACTACCAACGATCCGAATCAGGCTGTAAGCGGCACTTTCGTTTATGCCATGAGTTGTGGTTGTCCCATTATTTCAACGCCTATTCCCCATGCAAAGGAAGTGTTGACCGAGGATACCGGAATTATTATTGATTTTCAAAACTCACAACAACTGGCAGACGGAGCCATCCGGTTACTCAACGATGAACCGTTGCGAAGCCATATCAGCACAAATACCTTGCAGAAAATAATTTCCACAGCATGGGAGAACTCTGCTGTTGCACATGGCATGTTGTTCGAGAAAATGGATAGAAATAAAATTAAGCTCCAATATAATCTTCCGCTCATCAATATGAATCACCTGAAACGAATGACCACCAAAACAGGAGTCATTCAGTTTTCAAAAGTGAATCAACCTGACATTAGCACCGGTTATACGTTGGATGATAATGCCCGAGCGCTGGTAGCTACCTGTATGTATTTTCAGTTGACTGATCGTGAAAGGAGCATCCATAACATCCATAAATATCTTCGTTTTATAACAGAATGCCAACAACCTGATGGCAGTTTTTTGAATTATGTAGATGAGAATTTAAACTTCACCGAGCAAAATGGAACTACGAATTTAGATGATTCCAATGGTAGAGCAGTTTGGGCTTTGGGATATGTTCGGTCGTTAACCAATGTGTTACCCCTGGAAATTTTAGCAGAAGCCGAAACGGCTCTTGAAAAAGCATTAACCCGTTTTGACACAGTCTATTCTCCACGTGCCATGGCTTTTGCAATCAAGGGGTTATATTATTTCCTTCAATCAGAAAAATCGCCCGAAAATCTCACTTTATTAAAAACGCTCGCTAATCGTTTGGTGAAGATGTACAAGCACGAATCGGACGGGGAATGGAAATGGTTTGAGGGGTATCTAACATATGCCAACAGCATATTACCCGAAGCAATGTTATATGCGTGGTTAGTAACTGAAGAAACAAATTACAAAGAAATTGCCATCTCGTCGTTTGATTTTTTGTTGTCGCAAACGTTTAATGAAAACGGAATAGAGGTAATTTCCAACAAACATTGGTTGCAAAAGGGTGAGGAAGCCGGTCATTTTGGAGAACAACCCATCGATGTGGCATACACCATCATGACATTAAGTAAATTCTACGATGTATTTAAGAACGAAGACTACCACACAAAAATGGAAATAGCATTCAACTGGTTTCTGGGTAATAACAGGTTACATCAAATTATTTACAATCCTTGTACGGGTGGTTGTTACGACGGTTTGGAGGAAACGCATGTAAATCTCAATCAGGGGGCAGAGTCAACGGTAAGTTACCTGATGGCGCGCTTGACTATGGAAAAGTATAAAAATGGAAAATAATATCTCAAAGTCTGTTGCTATAATTGTGGCTCACCCCGATGATGAAACATTGTGGGCAGGTGGAACCATATTGAACCATCCGACATGGAAATGCTTTATTGTTTGTCTTTGCCGGGCAAGCGATACCGATCGTGCCCCCAGATTTCACAAAGCATTAAAAATACTTGGATCGGAGGGAATTATGGGTGATCTTAACGACGGTCCTAATCAGCATCCTTTAAACGAAAAGGAATTGGAAGCTGAAATTGTACGGTTATTACCAAAAACGCATTTCGATCTGATAATTACCCATAACCCAACCGGAGAATATACAAAACATTTGCGACACGAAGAGATAAGCAAAGCAGTTATTTTACTTTGGCAT
>DAIDKM010000027.1 GCA_027450045.1 Paludibacter sp.
ATTCCAAAAATTGATGGAAGCTTCAAACATTCAGGATAAAGAAGTGATTTTGCGCGTTCTTTCCATGTATTCCAATGATCCACAAAAACGCATGGAAGAAATCAAGAATATGTCAACTGTCTTCAAAACTATTGCTGACCAGATCCTCCCAAAATTACGTCGTTCGAATGTTTCATTGACAATGGATGTAATCGGCAAATCAGATGATCAAATTGCAAGTTTGGCACAAACCAATCCAAGTCAACTAAGTGTTGAAGAATTGTTGTATGCTGCAACTTTGACAAATGATCCAGCTAAGAAAGCCGCTATATATCAGAAGGTGATTGATCTTTATCCAAACGATATGCGCGGATATAACAACTTGGGAACGATTGATTTTACAAACGGCAATTATGATGATGCTGCTCGTTTGTTTGCAAAAGCTCTCGCCATTGAACCAAATTCTGCTCAAGCTAATTACAACATGGCAATCGTTGCTTTGGCTCAAGGGGATTCTGCAAAAGCACAACAATATCTTGGCAATGCCGGCAACTTGGGTGGCAATGATGTTAACCAGGCTTTAGGCATTATCTATTTGCAACAAGGTGATTACGAAAAAGCAAAAACTGCTTTTGGAGATGCTCCAACAAACAATGCTGCATTAGCACAAATATTGACAAAAGATTACAGCGCTGCTCGTGCCACTTTGAACAATGTAAAAAATCCTGACGGCGAAACAGCTTATTTGTTGGCTATCGTAGGTGCAAGGACAAACGATCGTCAATTGGTTTATGACAGTATGCGTAAAGCTGTTGCTGCAAATTCACAATGGGGCGCTAAAGCAAAGACTGATGCAGAATTTGCAAAATATTTGACCGATACTGACTTTATGAATATCATCAAATAATTTTGATAACTATGTTTTTCAAAAGAGGCTGTATTTGCAGCCTCTTTTTTTGTGTTTTACCAGAAAGAAAAAGCTCCAACAACTTATTGAAAAGTATATTGGAGCTTTTGTATTGAGGTCAGTGGCGGATTCGAACCGCCGTGGAAGGTTTTGCAGACCTCTGCCTAGCCACTCGGCCAACCGACCTTAAAATCGAATGCAAAGGTAGCATCTTTCTACATGGCGACCAAATCTCCATTTCGATTATTCTTGTTTTTAACAATTGCTCAGAAATGGAAAACCCACTTTCTCATTATACGGGATATAAGCTTACCCCTAACCTCATTTTTGTTACATTTATCGACAAAATAGATTGATTGATCGATATTAACTTGATTGACTGAATGAAATGACTGTATCTTTGCACATCACTTTTTTATCATCTCATTATGGAAAAATTAAACGAACGACGCCATCATCATCAAAACGGCCCAGCTGTGGCGATCGTTTTAATCATTGTAGGCGGGCTTTTTCTTGGATTCAATCTTGGTCTTATTCCGGATAATTATCGACCCGTTTTGATTTCATGGGAAATGTTGCTGATTGTTTTGGGTGCAATTTCTTTATTCAAAGGACATTTTGTTAGCGGGTTTGTACTTCTGTGTTTAGGCGGTTTTTTTATACTCCCTAAAATTGTCGGGATAAGCGGCGATTTTGTGCACGTTTATTGGCCAATTATGTTGATTATTGCGGGTCTCATCTTGCTTTTTCATCGTTTCGTCAACCCAAGGCATGCCGATTTTTCTGCTAAAATGAATGATTGGCATAGAGCTGACAGTGGTGTAACAACAGAAAGAAATCAATCTCAAGGCGGATTTCACAAAAATGTGGTTTTTGGTAATGAAACATTTTTAGTGTTAGATCCTGAATTCAACGGTGGAGATATCAACGTAACGTTTGGAGAAATAAAAATTGATTTGAGAAAAACACAATTGGCAGATGCAACAGTGGCTATTGAAATCAATGTTCAATTTGGCAATGTCGTTCTATATGTTCCATCCGACTGGAAAATACAACTACAGGTAAACAGCGTTTTTGGAGGATTTGAAGATAAACGCATTTTCCCAACTTCTTCAAAAGATCAAGATAAGATGCTTGTGATTTATGGTTCTACAACGTTTGGAGGCGGTGAGTTACGTAACTAATTGCTCATGGATGCCTCTGACTTTCATACACGCTGGCGTATAGCAAGGTACATTGCTCTTTGGTGCGTTGTATCGTCAGTGTTTGCATGCGTGATGATTCCACTTGTTAGTCAACCTTTCCTCAACTTATGGTTAGATGGTGCTGTTTTTGCAGGATGGTTTGCTATTCTGATTCCCTTTTTGTGGAACGTTGTCAAATATGGAAATTTATTAGCGCTCAATTCCATCTTGAAAATAGTTGTTCTCTCGGCCCTTGGATTACTGGCTGTCAGTGTCTGGTTAGGAATAAGCCTAGTCTTTTTATATTGGATATCGGGTAGTGAAATATTTTCTCTGTTTATGCCAATTATTCCTCTTTACGGGATGATCGGGATACTCTTGTACATCATCGTAGTTCAAATCATTGCAACTGCTTGCTCACAACAAATGGAAGCCGGCAATGAAGTTTGCGAAGACACACAAATCGTAGCACCTTTCCCAGCATCCGAGCCAAAAGAATTAATTTCTTTAATCGATCGAGTCACTGTGAAAATTGGATCGAATATCCGCATGATTCCGGTGAATGACATTCTTTATTTACAGTCTGAAGGGGATTATGTGTTGATTATCACCGAAAAAGACAAATTCATCAAAGAGCAAACGATGAAGTTTTTTGAGCAAAACTTACCACAACAACAATTTGTCAGAATTCATCGCTCGTTCATTGTGAATGTCTCATTCATTTCACGTATAGAATGTTATGGGAATAATAAACAAGCCATGACGTTACGAAATGGTGTTCAGCTTAAAATGAGCGTTGCAGGCTATCGCCTCCTCAAAGCATCGTTGAATTTGTGAGTTCGCTATGTTTTGGTTGATCTATTTTGGCAAGTCAAGATCGATGGATCAATATATTCACCCTTATTAAAATGGTCTGCTCTGACATAAGATGAAACTTTTTAAAATATATCGAGTCTTTATTCGTCTTTCTAATAGAATCTCCTGATTTAGCATAAAGTCACTATTTCAATAAAAACATCGTTGCGTTCGCATTGATTTTTGAGTAAATAAGAGCGTTGTCATGTATCATTTTTGTAAACTTGGAAACTTTTTTATTGTTCTAGTTTCCTGTATATAACTGATATACAGCACATATTATTTCGTTTTATAATTTTTAACTCTCATAATTGCTTTACAATGCGTGCAAGAAGAGTATCTTTGCATCAAATTTCTGATATGGAAGACGTAAAAACTCAAATTATCACTACTGCATCGCGCCTGTTTTTACAATATGGGCTGCGGAGCGTTACCATTGATGATGTGTGCAATGAAGTGCATATCTCGAAAAAAACGTTCTACAATTATTTTAGACAGAAAGAGGATCTCATAGACACAGTCTTATTCCAGTTTCTTGATTTAGCAAATGATAAAAAAAACAAAAATAAATCTATCTTCGATGATTCATCGCTTAATACTATTGACAAAATCGTATTGGCGTTTAAGCATTGGAAACAAGACTCATCCATACAGCATTCAATGACGTTGATGTACGATTTAGTGAAATATTATCCGAAAATTAGCACAAAAATCACTGAACGTCAAGAACAAAAATCAAAAGAGAGTTTCAAAAAATGGATTCAACAAGGAGTTGAGGAAGGCCTTATTCGTTCTGATGTTAGTATTGATCTATTAACAACCTACATGTATTTTCAATTCAGTAAAGCACTTTCAGAATTAATCGGGAAATTAGAAGTTAGCCTTTCTTCGACGATGGAGTTTTTGCAAGATAGCAATATTCGGGTTTTAGTCAGCGAGAAAGGGTATCGCTATTATCAGGAAAAATATAAAAAAGAATACCCGCAGCTGAACACCACATCAAGTGGAGGAGCATCGTTACCTACGGGTGGGGCATTTTATTGGTCGGAACCACCTCTCTCGGAAGAGGAGTAGCCGCAGAGTTTGATTTATGTACAAGTAAATAAATTGGAAAGAGATTCATTTATCGTTATGAAGAAAAGAAAAGGAATTTTAATCGCGCTTTTGGTATTCGCCGCACTGCAAGGATGGTCGCAAGAAAAACTCTCCTTGTCGCTTGCAGATGCCCGTACGTACGCGCTGAAGTATAACCGAACTTTGACAAGTGCAGGGTTATCGCTGCAGCAAGCTCAAAGCAGCATGTGGGAATCTATTTCAAAAGGATTACCTCAAGTATCCGTTACCGGTTCGTATCAAAATTATTTAGGTGCTACTGCAAATTTTAACGGGATGAAACTCGCTTTTGGACAAGCGGGATCATTGGATGCACAAGTCAATCAAATGGTTTTTAATGCAGGGTATTGGGTGGGGTTAAAGTTGGCCAAACTGAATGAACAGATGGCAGCAACAAATAAAAGAAAAACTGAGCAGGATGTTGTTCAGCAAGTTACATCATCCTATTATGCCATTTTAGTAGGCGAAAAATTAGGCGCCTTACTTCATCAGACCAGAAACAACCTGCAAGAAATTTTGGAAAAAACCAAATCTATGGTGCAGGCAGGTGCTGCCACTCAAACGGATGCCGATCAAATTGATGTACAAGTTGCTTCGACAGAAGACATGATTAAGTCGAATGAACGTCAGGTGGAATTGGGATACAACATGTTGCGAATTCAGTTAGGTGTACATGCCAATACACAGCTTGTGCTTACGGATTCTATTTCCCGGTTTGTGAATGACAATCAGATATATCCGCTTTTGTTACAACCCTTTTCAGTTAAGACCAACCCATCTTTTTTGGTATCTGAGAAGCAAGTGGAAATAGCCAAGCAACAAGTAAAGCAAACAAAGGCCTCTTGGTTGCCAACAATCTCAGCTTTTTATAGTTATACCTATAAATACATCAAGCCACAATTTGATCTAAGCCCCAAAAGCTATGTTGGAGTGCAAGCTTCGTGGCCACTTTTTAACAGTGGTGGAACGTTGTCGCAAATTCGGCAGGCCAAATTACAGGTTGAAATGAATGCCAATAATCTGGCCGCCTTGTCCGATCAATTAAATGTTCAAGACCAGCAAGCACGTTTTAATCTAAAGAATGCGATGGATAATTTGAAGACTCAAACAAGAAGCTTAGAAGTTGCCCATCGCGTATTTGCGGATATTATGCGGAAGCATGATCATGGCATGGCAAGCAGTCTGGATATAACCAACGCATCCAACAATATGATTCAGGTTGAAACTAACTATGTGAATGCCATTTATAGTTTGCTGACAGCACAAACACAAGTAGAATTATTGTTGAATAAATTTTAAGTAGAACAAGTACAATCAATTTTTTTTCGATATGAAACGAAAATGACAAAAAGATTATAGTCAAACAAAAGAATGATTATCATTTGTCATGGAGTTCCATCTGACCTCTAAATAAATTATAAACAGATGAATAAGTTAATGCTTACAGCTTTGAGTGGACTGACTATTATTTCTCTGATAGGATGTTCCAAGGCAACACAAAAGAAAGAAGCGACCACGCAAATGGTTCGTGTGATCACATTAAAGAAACAAGAGATCAGTAGAACAATTGAATTTTCTTCGACGTTAGAGAGCAAGAAGGAGGTGGATTTAGTACCTGCCTCGCCGGGGAAAATTGATCATATTTTGGTCAGGATTGGAGATCACGTCAGTAAAGGTCAGTTAGTGGTGCAAATGGATCCTACACAATTGATCACGGCAAAGATTCAGTTTGAAAATTTACAATCTGACATGAAACGTGTGGAAGCGCTTCGACAGTCGGGTACCATCACGCAACAATCGTTTGATCAAACAAAATCTCAATACGATCTGAACAAGACCAATCTCCAATATATGGAGAAAAACGTGAATCTACGATCGCCAATTAATGGCGTTGTGTCGGCCAAAAACTTTGAAGATCAGGAGATGTATTCCGGTTCTCCCAATGCACAAACAGGGAAAGCATCCATTGTGACAATAGTGGAAATGAATCCGCTCAAAGCTCTCGTGGATATCCCCGAATCCTATTTGCCGCAAATCAAATCAGGGATGCAAGTGAGTGTCACAACCGATGTATTTCCCAATAAGACATTTCCTGCTCACGTGGTGCGTATCTATCCTACCATTGACCAATCGACACTTTCGGTAAAAGTAGAAATTGAAGTTCCGAATGCCGCCGAAATGTTACGTCCAGGCATGTTTTGCCGAGCAACGGTTGATTTTGGAAAGGCAGAAGCATTGGTAGTACCTTATCAAGCCGTATTGAAAATGCAAGGTTCAAATGAGCGCTATGTATTTTTGGAAAAGAACGGAAAATCAGAACGTGTAGTAGTGACCTTAGGAAAACGATTTAATGATCAAACAGAAATTGTTTCCGATAGTCTTGCGGAAGGAGATCACTTGATTGTTGTCGGTCAAAACCGATTGATCGGTGGCGATTCTATCACCGTAGTGCATTGATATTCTATTCTTTATTATATCTAAACATTGAAATGAAGTATTATGAGTATATATAAATCAGCGGTAAACAATCCGATCACCACGATGATGATTTTTGTCGGCGTCATTGTGTTTGGATTGTATTCGCTTACCCGTCTGCCTATCGATTTTTATCCGAAGATGGATTTACCCATGATTTCGGTTGTGACCACCTATTCCGGAGCTAATGCGTCGGATATTGAAACAAATATAACCAAGCCGCTCGAAGATGCATTGAATGGGATTCAGGGATTAAAAGAGTTGACTTCAACTTCAGAAGACAATCTATCCATTATTACGTTACAATTTGAATGGGGTACCAACCTGGACGAGTCGATGAATGACATTCGGACTTCCATAGATCAGGTATATACAAATTTTCCTGATGGAGTGCAGCGTCCTTCTGTGGTCAAGTTCAGTACCAGCATGATGCCCATCATCATGTACTCCATTACTGCCAAAGATAGCTATCCCGGATTGTCAAAATTAATCAACGAGAAAATTATCAATCCATTGAACCGGATTGACGGAATCGGTTCAGCTTCGATGATGGGAGCACCTCAAAGAACAATCTATGTGGACGTTGACAAAAATCGCTTGGAGGCTTATCATTTGAGTCTGGAGCAGATTGGCAACGCCATTGGTGCGAGAAATCTCAATACCCCATCAGGCGACATTAAAATGGGGAGTTCTGATTATCAATTGCGAGTGCAAGGCCAGTTTCAAGAAAGCGATCAAATAAGAAACGTCGTCGTGGCAACTGTCAATGGTAGCCAAATTTTGGTACGTGACCTTGCTACCGTGCGTGACACATTGCAAGATGCCACAATGGTGACAAAAGAAAACGGCAAGAATGGAATTCAGCTTATGGTGATGAAGCAGTCGGGAGCTAATACAGTAACTGTAGCGCGCGATGTGAAAGCCATGATGGTTCAAATTGAAAAAACCCTTCCTCCTGACGTGAAAGTGAAAGTGGTTTTCGACTCATCATCGTTTATCAAAGGATCGGTTTCCAATCTTTCCGATGCACTTCTTTTTGCCTTGATTTTTGTGGCTGGTGTTGTTTTCTTTTTCTTGGGGCGCTGGCGTGCTACATTGATCATTATTTTAACAATCCCGATTTCGTTGATCACGGCATTGATCTATTTGGCCTTAACCGGGAATTCGTTGAATATCATTTCGCTCTCATCGCTTTCCATTGCTATCGGGATGGTGGTGGACGATGCCATTGTGGTGTTGGAAAATATTACAAAACATATTGAACGTGGTAGCAGTCCGCGCGAAGCTGCGATTTATGCTACTAATGAAGTTTGGTTGGCCGTGATTGTGACAACAATGGTAGTAGTTGCAGTGTTTATGCCGTTAACTTTTGTAACAGGTATCACGGGGGTCATGTTTAATCAATTAGGCTGGATTGTTTCAATTACGGTGGTAACTTCTACGTTAGCAGCTATTACCATTACCCCGATGTTGTCGTCGCGTTTGCTGCGCTTACGTCCTAATCAACAAAAGTCGACAAAACGATATAGCTATGACAACACGGTCGGAAAATGGCTCAATCAATTAGATCATTGGTACGAGAGAAAACTCCATTGGGCTTTGGGGCACAAAGCATGGGTATTAGGTACGGCATTCGTAATATTTGCTATCTCATTGTTTTTGGCACAATTTGTTGGAACGGAATTTTTGCCCACTTCAGATCAAAGCCAATTAACGATTAAGGCAGAACTTGCTCCCGGCACACGCGTAGAAGTGACCTCGCAAACGGCGCGAAAGATTGAACAAATGCTTTCGAAAACTGTGCCTGAAATAGAATTAATCACTACTTCGTCCGGAGCTAACGATCAAGGTGGCATTTCGGCTATTTTCAATGGATCATCAGGAAGCAATATGATTAATATGAACATTCGATTGAAGCCCATTACCAAGCGAAAACGATCGGATTCTCAAATTGCAGAGGCCATACGTCCCGAAATTGCCAAGCTGCCTGAGATTGTAAATTATCAAGTCACTTCAGGAGGTATCTCGTTTGGTTCTTCTACTACTTTCGATATTGAAATTTACGGATATGATTTTGACGAAACCAATAAATTGGCGCAAGAAGTGAAGCATTCAGTGGAAGGATTGCAAGGCGTTCGCGATGTTCAAATAAGTCGGAAGGATGACAAGCCGGAATTGGAAGTGGCGTTAGATCGTCAAAAATTGGCCTTGTATGGGTTGACTAACGCCGGCGTTTCGGCTGTGATTCACGATTGTGTGAATGGATTAACGGCCAGTAAGTTTCATGAAGAAGGCGATGAGTATGATATCATTGTCCGGCTTAATGCTGATGAACGCAATTCAATCACGGCATTGCAGGAACTATCCATTCCCACTCCACAGGGAAATAATATCAAATTGAAGGAATTAGGCACTGTGAAAGAGTATTGGGCACCACCTAATATCGATCACAAAGACAAACAACGTATTGTGACAGTTTCTATTACACCGGTAAATGTATCGTTGGGAACACTGGCCAAGGAGGTAAAAGGGAAAATTGCTAAGTTAAATGTCCCGTCAGATGTACAAATTGTTCTGGCAGGAATCTATAAAGATCAGCAAGACTCTTTCAAGGATTTAGGATTGTTGCTTGTGCTGGTTGTTTTGCTGGTATTTATTGTCATGGCATCTCAGTTTGAATCGTTCTCAAAACCCTTTGCTATCATGTTTTCCATTCCGTTTGCTTTCACGGGTGTTATTTTGGCGCTACTGCTTACCGGAACAAAGCTTGGGATGATAGCCGCATTAGGATCTGTATTGTTGGTCGGAATCGTGGTGAAAAATGGAATTGTGATGGTCGATTTTATTAACTTGTTACGCGATAGAGGACTCCCATTGAATGAAGCCATTACCAAAGGCGGTCGATCACGTTTGCGCCCTGTATTAATGACAGCATCGGCTACGTTTCTCGGCATGTTGCCAATGGCAATGAGTGTGGGCGACGGCGCCGAAACGTGGACTCCAATGGGAATAACCGTGATTGGCGGATTGATTTTCTCAACAATCGTTACTTTAATGATTGTCCCGGTGATGTATGCCATACTATCGCGACGTGGTGAACGTGACAAAGAAGGTCTTGTGAGAAAACAATTCCATTTTATGGATGAATTGCCAAAAGATGAAACGAAGTTAACGAAGGAATGAAATTAGCGTAGATAAAATATTATCGTATGAAAGCAGTTTATATTGTATTTAATCAAGCAAATACAGAACGGATAAAGTACATGCTCGATCGGTTATCCATTCGGGGATATAGTTGGTGGGCGGAAGTGCAAGGACAAGGATCGATAGATGGCGAACCACGTTTTGGTACGCACACATGGCCCGAAATGAACTCAGCGGTGCTGACAATGGTACCTGAAGAAAAGGTGCAACCATTGCTTGACACAGTTAAAAAAATTGATGATATCAATCACGAAATTGGCATTCGCGCCTTTGTTTGGAATATTGAAGCATCCTATTGAGTGGTTTGTATTGAGAATCATATTGAAAACGGGGTTGATAGTTCAATCCCGTTTTTGCATTTTATTGATTCAGCATAGTAAACAATAAAAGAGGCTGCCTGACATTGTTGCCTGACAGCCTCTGAAAACATAGCAAAAATTGATCAATTACTAAATACCAATACGCTGTTTTTGGCGTCAACCACAATGGGTTTTGATCGGTCAATAGTCTGAGCGATCAGTCGTTTGCTTAATTCGTTCAACACATTACGTTGAATAACCCTTTTCACAGGTCGTGCGCCAAACTGAGGATCGAACCCCTCCTTAGCAATTTCCGTTAGCGCTGCATCGGTTATTTCGAGTTCTACACCGTTTGTTTTCAATTGCTGTTGTATTTGAGCTACTTGAAGTCCAACAATTTGCTTTATTTCCTTTTCATTGAGAGGCGCAAACATCACCAATTCATCAATCCGGTTCAAAAACTCAGGTCGAATGGTTTGCTTCAACAATTCGAAGACTTCAGCTTTAGTTCGTTCAATGACTTCTTCACGGTTTGCCGCATTGATTTTGGAGAAATTTGCACGAATCAGATTGGAGCCTAAATTTGACGTCATAATGATGATCGTATTTTTGAAATTTACCGTACGACCTTTGTTGTCCGTCAATCGTCCATCATCAAGCACTTGCAGCAAGACATTGAACACGTCCGGGTGCGCCTTTTCAATTTCGTCAAACAGAACCACTGAGTAAGGTTTCCGTCTAATGGCTTCGGTCAATTGACCACCTTCGTCATAACCCACATACCCGGGAGGTGATCCGATAAGTCGCGTCACCGAGAATTTTTCCTGATATTCCGACATATCAATACGGGACATCATGTTTTCATCATCGAACAAAAATTCTGCCAACGCCTTGGCTAACTCTGTTTTCCCAACACCCGTTGTCCCCATAAAAATGAAAGAACCAATAGGTCGTTTCGGATCGCTCAAGCCGGCACGACTACGGCGCACGGCATCGGCCACCACGTTGATAGCTTCATTCTGTCCAATTACCCGTAAGTGAAGTTCGTCTTCGAGATGCAGTAATTTGTCCTTTTCGGCTTGCAACATCTTGCTCACGGGAATACCAGTCCATTTTGAAACCACATCGGCAATATCTTCAGCATCCACTTCTTCCTTAATCATTGGTGAGTCTGCTTGCAATTCATGCAATTTTACCTTATCGGCTTCGATTTCACTCTCTAATGCTTTGAGTTTTCCATAGCGAATCTCGGCCACTTTCCCATAATCGCCTTCGCGTTCAGCTTTATCGGCTTCGAATTTCAGGTTTTCTATCTCAACTTTGGCTTGTTGAATTTGGTTCATCACTTTCTTTTCAGAAAGCCACTTTGCTTTGCTTTCATTTTCTTGTTCCTTCAAATCGGCAATTTCCCGTCCTAATTGTTCCAATTTAAAGGTGTCATTTTCACGCTTGATAGCCTCACGCTCGATTTCCAATTGTTTAATTTTACGTGATATTTCATCCAATTCTTCGGGCACGGAGTCCACTTGCAAACGCAAACGAGCAGCAGCCTCATCCATCAGGTCAATAGCCTTGTCGGGTAAAAAGCGGTCGGTTATGTAACGGGTTGACAACTCCACGGCAGCGATAATTGCTTCGTCTTTGATTCGCACCTTATGATGGTTTTCGTAACGTTCTTTTAAACCACGCAAAATAGAAATAGCATCAGCTTCGTCCGGTTCATTCACCATCACAAGTTGGAAACGACGCTCCAACGCTTTGTCTTTTTCAAAATACTTTTGGTATTCGTTCAAGGTTGTTGCGCCGATAGCACGCAATTCCCCACGTGCTAAAGCCGGTTTCAGAATATTTGCCGCATCCATGGCGCCTTCGCTTTTCCCTGCGCCAACCAACGTGTGGATTTCGTCAATAAAAAGAATGATTTCGCCATCTGATTGAATCACTTCGTTGATGACTGATTTCAGCCGTTCTTCAAACTCCCCTTTGTATTTTGCACCGGCAATCAACGCCCCCATATCAAGTGAAAAAAGTTGCTTCGATTTTAGATTTTCGGGCACGTCACCTCGCACAATACGATGAGCCAAGCCTTCGGCAATAGCCGTTTTCCCCGTCCCTGGTTCTCCGATTAAAATAGGGTTGTTTTTTGTACGACGGCTTAAGATTTGCAGTACTCTTCGAATCTCTTCGTCGCGGCCAATTACCGGATCGAGTTTTCCGGAACGTGCACGATCGTTCAGGTTAATAGCGTACTTGTTTAATGCGTTGTAAGTCTCTTCGGCTGATGGGTCAGTTACTTTATTTCCTTTACGCAATTCTGCAATCGCCGCACGAATGCTTGCCTCGGTAACACCTGCATCTTTGAGCAAGGTTGCCACCTGACTCTTTTCGGTCAACATGGCCAGCAAGATAAATTCGAGCGAAACGTATTGATCGCCTTCTTTGTTGGAATAGTCGATGGCTTTTTGCAACACGGCATTGGTCTCACGGCTAAGATAAGGCTCTCCGCCAGTTACTTTAGGCAGCGATTCCACCATCTGATCGACGGTAGAAGCAATGATGGCGGTGTTAACTCCCGTTTTCCCGAACAAGAAGTTGGTAACGTCTGCGCCAATTTTTAAAATGGCTTTCAGCAAATGAGGTGTTTCAATTGATTGTTGATTTTTGCTTTGTGCCAAATCAATGGCCTCTTGCACCACCTCCTGCGATTTAATGGTGAAATTATTGAAATTCATGTGTATGTGAATGGCTTTATTGTTTGTTCCCTCTGAAGCAAATTCTTTGCCATACACATACAGAGACCATAAATGCCAAAATGTCGCCTTATTTTGAAAAATAATGTCAAAATGACATTTATCTTTTGCCGAAAGAGAACTCACCTATATATGAAAGGAGGTACTTATTTGTCGTGAGCCGGATAAACTATGCCGCATTCTTTTCTAATGGCATCCATCATGCTCATCAGTTGCATGCTGTCTCCCCAGCTCCATAAATCACTTTGAGTTTTTCCGGCAAGGATACAAGCAGCGACTTCTTCGGCTTCGTATTCATAACCATTACTTTTTATGTCAAATTCATAGATGTTTTCCCGTCCATCAAGGTAGTTCACTTTTACCTTTCCCGGACAAAACCACAAGTGTTCGAGGGTAACCTTACCTTTGGTGCCATGTATTTCGGCCACGACAGGTGATTCTCCCATAAAAGAAGAATACATTACCGAAAGGACGTCGTTGTTGTATTTGAACGTGTAGCTGCTGCTATTGTCGCCTCCTTGCTCGCTTAATCCGGCTATTGCAGTAAATCGTTGCGGTTTTCCAAGCAAAAATAACGAAAGGAAAATGTTATAAATACCAATGTCTAAAATAGATCCACCACAAAGATCAATATTGAAATGGCGGTGTTCCGGTCCGTTTTTAGATCGTAATGAGAAGAAAACCGTCATGAGTTTCACCTCTCCGATTTCGCCCGAGGTAACGATTTCTTTTGTTTTGATGATATTCGGCAAAAAACGACTCCAAAGGGCTTCCATCAAGAAGCGATTTTCGGCTTTTGCCTTTTCAATCATACGCATTGACTCTTGCAGGTTGACGCCCATTGGTTTTTCACAAAGCACATGTTTATGGTGATCGAGCGCAAGCAAGGTATTTGCTTCATGTAAATTGTGAGGTGTCGCGATATATACCACGTCAACCTCCGGATCGCTTATCAGTTCTTCATAGCTGCCGTAAGCTTTTGGAATCTGAAATTCCGAGGCAAATTGAGTAGCTTTCTCCATCTTTCGAGAGCCTACCGCTGTCAACTCCGAATTTGTTACTACTTGTAGCGCCGTAGCAAAAGTATGTGCAATTCGTCCTGTACCTAAAATACCCCATTTAATGCATTGATTTCCCATTGTATATCTGTTTTTATGATGATTACGAATTGAATGTAGCAAAGATTATTTTCCCATAGCACCCAGCCTAAATTATCTGCAATTTACGATGTTTTTTTGCAATGACAAGTAGTCGCATGGAGAAACAATAACAAAACGGATCAAAAATATAAGTGATATGAAGCCAGGCAACACAGGGCTTTAGATGATACCTGAATGATTGTATGGTTAGATGGGAATCGATTAAAAGTCAGATCGAATGGAAACAGATTCGTATGTGGATTAATGAAACAGAATTAATTTCAGTCTGAACGGTCTCCCCTGCAGAACTACACATAATCATTTATACAACTTCTATCATTGACAAGTGAGCCAGTGTTTGCAAATTCTTTTTTGAGTTCATTCCAACTGTATAGAATCTTTCGACTTCTCCAATAAAATATTCGGAGAAAAAAGAACAATCCACCATGGGTTGTTTTAGGAGAACGCCTCATTCTGCAAGAACAAAACCATTCAAATAACAAGCATTACAGATAGATACGATAAATGATTTTTCATTTTACTTGAAGTTTCAATAAAAATGGTTTTATGAGCAATCGTATTGTTAGGTGTGTATAAAGATACAGTTTGAGCAGGAGATAATTGCGGATAAAAGATATTGATAATGAATAGTTGCCGTGTAAAAATGAGGTTATAGTTATTATAGTTAAGAAAATATATTGTAGCTTTGTGAGGACAATGAGTATCTCCCCTCGTTGCCTTTTTGTATAAATCTGAACTATTGATTCTTGTTTATTCATAATTAATCAGGCATGAAACCAACTGTTAAATCATTAATATGGAGGCAGTTTTTTGTCCCTATATCTGCAATTGTCTTGATCCTGATTGTCGGTTTTTTTGGATATATTCTGATTGAAGGATATTCACCCCTCGATTCGCTTTATATGCTGGTGATTACATTCACAACCATTGGTTATGAAGAAGTACATCCGTTGTCACCGGAAGGAAGAATTTTTACTATTGTGCTGATTATATCGGGATTTACGGTTGGATTGTATGCTATTGGAAAATTATCCTCTTTTTTCATGGAAGGTGAATTGTCAAAACTCTTAAAGATAAAAAGAATGAATGCATCACTGGAAAACTTGAAAGGACATTACATTGTGTGTGGATATGGCAAAACGGGCAAGCGCGTGACAGAGGAACTGCTACGAAAAGAGTACAAAGTGGTGCTTATCGAAAGCAATTCGGAACGCAATGAGAAACTGAAGGATGTGTATGACAAAAATCTGATTCATATTGACGGCGATGCCACCAATGATGAAGTGCTTATGCAAGCAAAAATTGACAAAGCGAAGATTTTAATTTCTGTGCTAACAACCGACGCCGAAAACCTCTTTGTGACTCTTAGCGCGAAAGATCTGAACAAAAACATTAAGGTGATTACGCGGGTGGAAGACGCCAGTTCGACAATGAAATTCAAAAAGGCAGGCGCCGATTTCATTATTTCGCAAATTGACATTGCTACCGATCGCATTATCTCCCTTGCCACTTCGAGCACTGACCTTTTCAGCTTTGTGGAGTTTGCCGATGGAAGGGAAGAATTGAAGGATTATAAGTTTAAACTGGTAGAAATACGGACAGGCAGCGATATGATAGGGAGAACGTATCGCGATGCCAACATCCCTCAAAGAACAAATTTGGTTGTCCTTGGTTGCTACTTGTCATCAAATGATTTGCATGTGAATCCTAAAGCTGACGATATCATTCATTTGGGTGATAGGTTGCTGGTATTTGGCACGGATGAAGAGATCATGCGGTTGCGAAAGATAGGAAAGGGCGATTCGACAAAAAACGATTAATCCGACGCTACCCTACTGAAATTGCCAAGATTATATGCTTCAAAAATCATGTTTCTGTGTCGTTTAAAAACGACTAACTTTGACTTCTTTTCTTATTTTCAGCTTCTCAGTCATGTAACTATGACGTCAAAACAAAGCTGCCTTCCACACGTTTCCGTGCAAAAGGCAGCTTTGTTCGTATATAAGGCCGCTTATTTTGCAGCTTTCAGCTTCTTCTTTTTAGCATACCAAACCTGCATTTCGTATGCAATGGAAGATGCTACCAGAATAGATGAATAAGTTCCGGTTATTACTCCGATGAGCAATGCAAAGACAAATCCACGAATCGTATCACCTCCAAAAATGAAGATAGCAACCAATACCAACGTTACACTTAACGAAGTGTTAATGGTACGACGTAAGGTGTGGTTCATTGCCTCGTTCATTAATGAGCTAAGTTCTCGCTTTGGATAAAGTAACCTATACTCTCGTATTCGGTCAAAAATAACCACCGTATCATTAATGGAGTACCCGAGAATGGTCAGGATTGCCGCTATAAAGGATTGGTCGATCTCAAGAGAGAATGGCATGATACTGTAGAGCAACGAGTAGAGCCCAACTACCAGCAAAACGTCATGCATCAAAGAAGCCAATGCACCCACTGAGAAAGTGAAACTTGGGAATCTCAGCAAAATATAGAGTGTAATGCCAATTACTGCCAGAAGCACCGCCCAGATAGCAGATACTTTTATATCCTCAGCTACGGCTGGTCCCACTTTTTGAGAGCTTACTATGTTATGTTTCACAAATTGATCACGTGTTTCTGTGCCATTTAACATCGGCTTGACGCCGTTGTAAATCATGGTCTCAATTTGGTCATCAATAGTAGGCGAGTTATCGGCAATTTTATAATTGGAAGAAATACGTACTTGCTTGTTATCCGTACCAATTGAAATAACACTGACATTCCCGGCAAAAGCTCCTTTCAACATATTTCGTACTTGATCGGTATTCACCGGTTTGTCGAATTTCACTTGATAATTACGTCCACCACTAAAATCAATACCCATACTCAATCCCCGTGTTGCCAAGGATACTATGCCAGTAAGCAAGATGACTCCAGACACGATATACCATCTCCTTCGCACACCAATAAAGTTGATATTTGGATGCAACAGCCAATGTTTTGTCAAACGGGTTGTGAACGAAAGATCTTTTGCATCTTCTTTTTGCATCATCATATCATAAACCACGTGCGACAAGAAAACAGCTGTAAAGAAAGAGGTTAAGATACCGATGATAAAAGTCGTTGCAAAACCTTTGATTGGGCCTGTTCCGAAAATAAAGAGTATAATACCTGTCAGCAGCGAAGTGGCATTTGAGTCGAAGATTGCGGAAAACGCATTCTTAAACCCTTCGGAAATTGCTTTCCGTTGATTTTTCCCTGCCTCTTTTTCTTCACGAATCCGTTCATAAATCAACACGTTTGCGTCGACCGCCATGCCGAGTGTCAACACGATACCGGCAATACCCGGTAAAGTGAGCACTGCCCTGAACGAAGCCAGGATACCCATGATGAGCACCACATTGAGTAATAATGCGCCATCAGCAACAAGACCTGGCGTCCATCCATAATAGAACACCATAAAGATCAACACAAGGGCAAAAGCGATGATAAATGAAATCAAACCATCATGAATGGATTGCGCTCCCAATGATGGGCCGACGTTGTCCGCTTGCACGATGTGTGCCGGTGCCGGCATACGGCCTGACTTCAATACGTTGGCTAAGTCTTTTGCTTCTTCCACAGTGAAGTGGCCTGAGATTTGACTACTACCACCGGTGATTTCCTGATTAACCACAGGATAGGAATATACATAACCGTCTAACACAATGGCAACACATTTGCCGATGTTTTGTTTTGTCAAAATAGCCCATGTATTGGCTCCCGAAGAGTTCATCTTCATATCCACGATGGCATTGGAACCATATTGGCTATAGTCGGCATTGGCATCTGTCACCACATTGCCTTGTAACGCAGGGCCATCTTTCGTGGTACTCTTCGTGGCGATCAGTTCAAAATACTGGCCTTTTGGGTCAATTGCCTTCACACCCCATTTCAGCGATAAATCAGCAGGTAACAATGCCTTTACTTGAGGCATATTCAAATAGCTGTCGATGGTAGAAGTATCGGCAGCTAATGCTAACCCAACGCGAGGTCCACTGCCTTGGGGATTGACATCAACCAGCAATGCAAAAAGAGGATTTTTCTTCTTGAATTCCGCCATGTTGGGTTGCTGAGGATTTGTTTTGGTGCTTTTTGCTTTAATCAAAGCAGCCAACGAATCTTCCTTGCTAACGTGAGCAACGGGTTTAGGTTCTACTTTCCCTTTTACAGCAGCAGTTTGTGTTGTATCGGCGCTTTTTGACGAAGAGGACAAAATATCAGCCAACGCACTGTTGGCTGAAGCCAACTGAGGATAAATCTCTTGAATATTGTAGGTTTCCCAGAATTCTAAGTTTGCGGTTCCTTGCAGCAATCTCCGGACACGTTCTGGATCTTTCACACCTGGCAACTCGATCAGAATACGTCCTGTGTTCACAAGTTTCTGAATGTTGGGTTGAACCACACCAAAACGGTCGATACGCGAACGAAGCACGTTGAATGAATTGTCGATGGCGCTTGAAACGTCTTTACGCAATACTGCCATCACTTGCGCGTTGGTTGCACTTAATGGAATTTGATCTTTTTTATCGTAAGTACTGAACAAAGTCGACAGTTTGGCATTCGGATCCAATTGCAAATAGGCTTGCTCAAACAATGTCAAGTAATCCGTTTGGCTTGATGCTTCACGTTGGGAAGCCATTGTCAGTGCTTTGTTGAAATTAGCAGGAGGATTGGGCACTGCCAATGAGCGTAGAATATCGGCTTGAGAAACTTCGAGCACAACATTCATCCCTCCTTTAAGGTCAAGGCCTAAATTAAGCTCCTTGTCCAAACACTCTTTGTAGGTATAACCAAACCACACTTTCTTGGGTGAAATGGAATCGATATACCTGTTATAAAGCGCGCTGTCCATTTGGGATGTGCCCGGCTTTTCAGCGTATGCAATGGCTAACTTGTTGTAATGGTTAGTGACAAAGCTAAACGACAAATAGAAGAGGCAGACCAAAAGAAGCAGTGCAGCTAACACCTGAACAAATCCTTTGTTTTGCATGAGAAACTAGTTTAATGTAATATATAAATGGATCAATAAATTCCTTCAGTTTTTTGAGCTTGCAAATATAGCGATTTTTTAATAATCGTGAAATGAGTACACAAAGATTTTTCAACCCACAAATTCAAGCCACAAGGGCAACAAATCAGATCAGAAATGCGTGCAACATTTTTGATGGAGATTGGAAGTTTGTTTTATCCCGTATAAGTCAAATAAACTTGTCGTCATATAATTCTCAATTGACATCTTTGACAACGCATTGTTCAATTGACTCGTTTATATAGAAATTACACCTCTTTCCCAAGAAGAATAAGGGGGAGTAAACAACAGCCTGCTTTTAGCTTTTTGGCTCTTTGTTCATGTTCGGCAAATTCAGTTTCATTGTCGAAAGGAAATTGTTTGTATGGTATTTTTGCAAACAAACAGCAATTTTTGCTTCTGCATCGACTAAAGACAGGCGTGTTTCATATTCCACTTTCCCATCAATGAAAAACCTGTTTTCCTTTTCGTCATTGTTAGAATTTTCTCATTCCCAAGCTCCGCAACGAAAGAAGGAAGAGCAATAGAGCGATTCTATTTCCAGCTATCCTGATTTATGATGGATTGGATTTTGCCCAACTATCTTTCAGTGAAACGGTACGATTGAAAACGAGGTGATCTGCCGTTGAGTCAAGATCAACATTGAAATAACCGATGCGTTGAAACTGAAAATTATCAAGCGGTTTGGCTTCTGCAAGCCAAGGTTCTACACGACAGTTATTAAGAACTTTCAATGATTCGGGATTCAATAGTTCGCGAAAATCTTTCTCTTTTTCTTCCGAAGGATTTTCGACACTAAACAATCGGTCGTACAAACGCACTTCCGCCAATAAAGCGTGATTAGCCGATACCCAATGAATGGTGCCTTTAACTTTACGTTCGCTGCCGGGTAAGCCGCTTCTTGTATCAGGATCGTAAGTGGCATACACTTCTGTCACTTTTCCTGTTGCATCCTTTTTACAGCCGGTGCAAAGTACAATGTACGCACCTTTCAACCGTACTTCCTGGCCGGGCGTCATTCGGAAATATTTCTTTGGAGCATTCTCCATAAAGTCATCCTGTTCAATCCATAACTCTTTGGTGAAAGGAGCTTCATGACTACCCACGTCTTCACGCTCGGGATTGTTCACCATATCCATCATTTCTACCTGTTGTTCCGGGTAGTTGGTAATGATGAGTTTTACCGGATCAAGCACGGCACTGACTCTGGTTGCCGATTCGTTAAGGGTTTCGCGTGCCGAATGCTCCAACAGCGATAAGTCGATGACACCTTCGTATTTTGTATATCCGATTTTATCGATAAAGTTGTGAATAGCTGCCGGACTATAACCACGACGACGGAGGCCGCACAAGGTTGGCATGCGCGGATCGTCCCATCCTGAAACCAAACCTTCCTGCACCAATTGAAGCATTTTCCGTTTGCTCATCACCGTATAAGTAATATTTAACCGGTTGAATTCGATTTGTCGCGGACGATAATCGTCTTGTTTTAATTGATCAATAAACCAGTCGTACAACGGACGATGGACTTCAAATTCTAATGTACAAATAGAATGAGTAACTCCTTCGAAATAATCAGATTGTCCATGAGCAAAGTCATACATGGGATACACTTTCCATGTATAGCCGGTGCGGTGATGTGGATGATCGGTGATGATGCGATACATCAACGGATCACGAAAGTGCATATTCGATGAAGCCATGTCAATCTTAGCGCGAAGCACCATTGTGCCTTGTGGAATCTCGCCACGGTTCATTTTCTCGAAAAGGGCTAAACTTTCTTCTATGGGACGATCGCGAAAAGGACTTTCGACACCGGGCGTCGTGGGCGTTCCTTTTTGTTTCGCTATCTCTTCTGCCGATTGTTCATCCACATAAGCCAATCCGCGTTTTATCATTAAAATAGCCAAATCCCATAATTGTTGAAAATAGTCGGAAGCATAATAAACATTTGCCCATTGATAGCCCAACCAACGAATGTCTTCCATGATGGCATCGACATATTCCACGTCTTCTTTCACAGGATTTGTGTCGTCGAAGCGCAGGTTACAAATACCACCATAGTTGCGTGCAATACCAAAATCCATACAAATAGCTTTTGCATGACCGATATGAAGGTAACCGTTTGGTTCCGGCGGAAAACGGGTTTGAATACGTCCGTCGTTTCTGCCTTCACGAAGATCTTCTTCCACGAGCGCCTCAATAAAATTGAGACTTTTTTGATTGTTCGTTTGTTTCTGTCATATTGTGAATGTTTTTGCTTGCTAACTTAGTAAGAAGGAGAAAAATATCGATTCATTTACTCTTTGTTTTTTCAAACAGCACAACTCCAACTCTATCAATATGGTCTTTCAAGGCTTCTTCATGAATTCTATCATAAAGTACAAGATCAAACCGATAAGGCAGATTGAGTTTTTCGATTTCAATGGTAGCATCAAGCTCGTCATTTAATGATACGTTGTTGCCAATGATAGCTATATCGACATCCGAGCTGGTGCGAAACGTATCTTTTGCCCGAGAACCAAATAGAATTATCTTTTCAATCTTCGGGTTATGTTGCAAGATGATAACAACATTCTGAATGTCAGATTCCACTAATCCATATTGTGTATTTTCACTCATTCATCAATCGATTACCTCTTTTGTTGTTCCCCATCAAGTTTAGTTTACAAATTTTTCAAAAGGTCGAAATATTCATTCCCAAATCCGGTGAGGTGCTATCTCAACTTTGCTCCAAGCTTTTCTTGATACTGATTTATAAGGCGTTGCATGATGTCGTCAATTTGCTTGTCAGTCAACGTTTTAGTGGCATCTTGCAGCGTAAAACTGATGGCATACGACTTCTTTCCCTCGGGAAGATTCTTTCCTTCGTACACATCGAACAGCTGCACTTTCCGAAGCAGTTTTCTCTCGGTTTCGTAAGCGATTCTTTCAATCTCAGCAAATTGCACCGATTTGTCAAGCAACAATGCCAGGTCGCGTTTCACTTCAGGGAATTTCGATATATCGCCGAAGGTTACGGATGTTTTTGCTGCTTCACGCATCACGTTATCCCAATAAATATCGGCCATAAAGACGTCTGCACCTATATCAAACATCTTTCGGATAGATGCTGAAACATTCCCGATGATTGCTAACGGTATCTCTTTTTTTGTGGCGTAAATCCATCCTTCGTCCAACCAATCAGATTCGGTAATCGTCTTTTGCTGAAGGTTACGCAACGAAATACCCAAACGTCGGAAACTATTTTCCACGTGTGCCTTCAGCTCAAAGAAAGTGCTTTTTTCTTCATTCCGAACCCAGCTTTGATAGGTTTTGTTACCTGTGATCCAAAGCCCTAAATGCATTTCTTCCGAATATGCGTTCAACAGGTCCTGAGCCTGGTTGGCGTTTGCGTCATGAAAATAGCAGTTGCCGAATTCGTAAAATTTCAGATCGGCATTCTTGCGATTGATGTTGTAGGCAATGCTTTCCAATCCTCCGAACAACAGAGTTTGACGCATGCAGTTGAGATCGGAGCTTAATGGATTCATCATCATCACCAATTTAGAAGATGGAAACGTATGTAACGCATCATAGTAACCTGATTTGGTGAGCGAATTGTTCATAATTTCATGAAATCCATTCGCTGTCAGTTGTTCGGCAATAAGGTTTTGAAGTTGATGGTTGTCCGGTTGTGGAAAATAGCTGATAGACGAATGAACGGTTTCACCAGGCACAATGTTGTTATAGCCATAGATGCGCAAAATCTCTTCAATCACATCCACATCGCGTTGCACATCGACACGATAAGTAGGAACCTGCAATGCCAATCCGTCGTTGTGTTCATTGATCACGTCAATATCCAACGCCTTCAGAATAGTGACCAATATATCTTTTTCAATTTCTTTCCCAATCAACGCATTGATTTTTTCAAAACGCACAAACACGTTAAAAGGAGCTATGGGATGTGGGTAGCAATCGACAATTTCGCTTGAGATAGCTCCGCCGGCAATTTCTTTGATCAACATGGCAGCTCGTTTCAACACGTAAATGGTGTTGTTGGGGTCACAACCGCGCTCAAAGCGGAACGATGCGTCGGTGTTCAAACCATGTCGACGCGCTGTTTTTCGAATAAACACCGGATTGAAATAGGCACTTTCAATAAATACGTTGGTTGTCTTTTCGGTTACGCCGCTTTCGATTCCTCCGAAAACTCCACCAATACACATACCACCGTTGACATCACAAATCATCAAATCGTCTTTTCCTAATTTGCGATCAACGCCATCCAACGTAATAAATTTTGTTTCTTCAGGCAGTGTTTTGACATATATATGTTGGCCTACTATTTTATCAGCATCAAAGGCGTGAAGCGGTTGCCCTGTTTCATGCAATAAGAAATTTGTAATATCGACCACGTTATTGATAGGACGAATGCCGATATTTTTTAAACGAGTTTGCAGCCAATCGGGCGACGGGGCAATGGTAATCCCGGTAAGCGTAATCCCGGAGTAACGGGGACAAGCCTCTTCGTTTTCTACTGTTACGCCTATTGGGAGCGCGTGATTATCGACCGCAAAAGTATCGACCGATGGTTTGAAAAGTTTTACCGGTGGTTGATGCAGTGTGAGGTACGCATACAAATCGCGGGCAACGCCATAATGCGAAGCAGCATCTATTCGGTTCGGCGTGAGATCAACTTCCAGAACATAATCGTTTTGTACCGGGTAATAATCTTTCACCAACATACCTTCGGTGACATCTTCGGGAAGTACAATGATTCCATCGTGGCTTGTGCCAATCCCAATTTCATCTTCGGCACAAATCATTCCAAAAGATTCTTCACCACGTATTTTCGAACGTTTTATCGTGATGGGCTTGTCGTCCATGTAAAGCGTGGTGCCAATGGTTGCCACAACGACTTTTTGACCTGCTGCCACGTTGGCAGCGCCACATACGATTTTAAGAGGTTCGTCACCGCCAACATCAACAGTAGTGACGTGTAAATGGTCTGAGTTAGGATGGTTAATGCACGTAAGCACTTTGCCAATCACCAACCCTTCCAAACCACCTTTTATGGGTTGAATCTGTTCAATACCGCCTGTTTCTAAGCCAATTGAGGTCAAAGCCTTTCCTAAGCCTTCGGGGGTTAAATCGGTGTCAATATACTCTTTGAGCCAGTTGTATGAAATGTTCATTGCAAAAATTTCTGTTAAGGTTGCTGAGGTTTTTGTCGTTTATTCATGACATACCGCTATACAACCTTACTGTGATTGTGTATGATAGTGAATGATGTTTGCTCATAAAATCAATTGCAAATGTACAATTTTTGCTGCAAAAGTCATTATCAAAAGCAGGGGCGGGATTAATTAATCATTCTTTGAGGTTGATTCCATATCTGTTACGAACTTTTGTTGTACCTTCTTTTAAATACAATGTGCAGGGAGTTGGAAAAATGAGTATCTTCGTGGTCAAAAGCTGTTTCGTTCTTTAAAAGGGCACAATCGCTTCGTATTAAAGTTATAATCCAAATTCCACAGATACATTCCTTGAGAAACCCTTTCTTATTCGTTGACTATGAAGATTCGAATTATCAACACATCTAAACATCCTTTGCCAGAGTATTCAACACCCTATTCTGCCGGAGTCGATCTTTGTGCCAATTTAGCTGAAACAGGCCCCATCACCCTTCTCCCGTTCGAACGTCAATTAATTCCCACCGGGTTATTTATTGAATTGCCGGCAGGTTATGAAGCTCAAATTCGTCCCCGAAGTGGGTTGGCAATCAAACATGGCATTACAGTGCTTAACTCGCCAGGCACCATTGATGCTGATTACCGTGGCGAAATTCGGGTGATTCTAATAAATCTCTCACATGAATTGTTTGTGATCAACGACGGAGAACGCATTTGCCAGATGGTGATTGCAGAACATCAACAAGCGGAATGGGTCGAAGTTGATATTCTTTCGGAAACCGAACGTGGTGATGGTGGTTTTGGCCATACCGGTCGATGACCAAGATGAAAACCATGTAATCTCGTTAAAACAATTTCATTATGATGCAGTTTCGCAAAACATCATGGATGTTCATTGTGCTAATTGGCATTGTCAGCTTGTTTGCCGACATGACGTATGAAGGAGCGCGGAGTATTACCGGCCCATTTTTGGCCACATTAGGAGCAAGCGCAACCGTAGTGGGTGTGGTTGCCGGACTTGGAGAGCTTTTGGGTAATGCGCTTCGGTTGGTTTCAGGATGGGTAGCAGATAAAACGCAGAAGTATTGGACAATTACGTTTACCGGCTATTTTATTAATTTATTGGCAGTGCCTCTGCTTGCACTTGCAGGGAGCTGGCAAATAGCTGCTGTATTGATGATTTTGGAAAGAACGGGCAAAGCAATCCGTAAACCGGCACGTGATGCCATGCTGTCGAATGCTACTTCCTCCGTAGGTCATGGAAAAGGATTCGGTGTGCACGAAGCGCTTGATCAAGTCGGGGCTGTCTCAGGCCCATTGATCGTTTCCGTTGTGTTTTTCTTTTCCAAAAATTATCACCATTCGTTTGCCGCGTTATTTATTCCTGCTTTGCTGGCATTGTCCGTGTTAGCGGTGGCGCGAATAAATTTTCCCAACACCAAAGTGCTCGAAGTATCAGATCAAACAAAGAAGGCCATTGTTTCAAAACGGTTCTATTGGATCTATCTCATCGCATTATCGCTGATTGGAGCGGGATTTGCCGACTATTCACTAATTGCCTATCATTTTGATAAAAGTGGGCAGGTGATGGCAGAATGGATTCCGGTGATGTATGCAGTTGCAATGGGAGTGGATGCTCTAGCCGCTTTGCTGCTCGGCAGGCTGTTTGATAAATATGGCATTAGCATATTGATTATCAGCACCATCATCTCGTTGCTGTTTGCACCACTTGTGTTTCAGGGCAATCTTTACACAGCCATTGCAGGCATGATTTGCTGGGGGGTCGGTATGGGTGCGCAGGAATCGATAGTTAGCGCTGTGCTTGCCTCTATTCTGCCGGCAGGAAAACGCGCTACCGGATTTGGCGTGTTCTATGCTGTATTTGGCGTTGCCTGGTTCCTTGGCAGTGCGTTAATGGGTTGGCTATACGATATTTCCATTACATGGCTAATTCTGTTTTCAATGACAATTCAATTGGCCGCCATACCTTTCTTCATCAAACTCACTACATTGAAGATGAGAAAGCAATGACTTTACCGACCTAATTGTTGGAATGAAAAAATCGGGAATACACTGTCAACATTGTTCATTCCCTCATCCATAGGGATGATGAAAGAATGAGTCTTCTCATTTGACACATGCCAATGAGTTAGACTGTTCGTGTCAACGCTCTTTTTGCATCTGTATAAAAAACAAATTCAAAGCTACGAATGAAATCATTTTTCTTTCTTTCGAACGCCAAATTTAGGATCAATCTTGAGCAATGCAACGGCAAAATAAGTTGGCAAAATACTAATCATCACCCATATAAAGTAATGCCTGTAGCCTAACAAATCTTGCAACCATCCGGCTATCATCCCGGGTAACATCATGCCTAAAGCCATAAAAGCAGTACATATGGCATAATGAGCAGTACGATGCTCTCCTTGTGATAAATAGATCATATACAGCATATAAGCCGTAAATCCAAAACCATAACCAAACTGCTCAATGCCCACCGAAAGGTTGATCAACCAAAAATTATCCGGCTGAACATAAGCTAAATAAACGTACATCAAATGAGGCAATGAAATGCTTAACGCCATTGGCCAGAACCAATACTTCAATCCTTTTTGAGCGGATAAAATGCCACCAACAATACCACCAGCAGTCAATGCCAATACGCCAACAGTGCCATAAACCAATCCTACTTCTCCGGTTGTCAATCCCAAACCACCAATTTCGCGGGAATCCAGCAAAAAAGGAGCTGCCATTTTCATCAACATCGACTCTGACAGCCTGTATGTTAACATGAAAAAAATACCGATACCTACTTCCTTTTTTTGAAAAAACGTGGCAAATGTGTTGAGAAATTCCTTGACAATGGAAAATGCCGATTGAATAGTAGCGCTACCATGATCACTTTGCGAACGGGGTAATACCATCTTGTGATAACCAAAAAGCATCAGAAAAATGCCGGCTAACACAAAAAAAGTGATTGACCACGCCGACGGTATATTTCCCGAAAGCCCCTGAAATGTAGCACTGCTTGCCTTTGTCAGCTTTGGATCCACTTGCACAACCACATAGGCTGGTTGTTGCCAATTACGATTTGTGAATATCAATCGTTCGCCTTGAAGCAACGAAAAGCTGTTGTCACCTCGTTTGAATGAAGTGTTCAAAATAATTGATTTGCCTCCTTTAGGTGGATGGGTAAGCCGAATGGCAAAAATTGCCACATTCCCCTCTTTCCCTTTCACATTGGCTGACACTTGTTTTCTTTCACCAAAATGATTATGAATCCAATGCCCTATAGGGTTTGACACGTCTCTGCTCCACCATGATTCTTGCGAAGCATTTAACGAATGAGCAGTGTCAGCAAAAACAAAGCCATGGCTTAAATTTTGTTCCGTCGTCCAAGACTCGGTTTTTTTTACACTTTCTGATGCGATAGATGCTTGATGAAAGGTGAGGAGCGACGGTTCGACTACAAAATCAGCATTTGTAACTTGTTTATTAACCACAGTTTGCGTTTGCTCTGTCAAGGACGGTTGATAATCGACCTTTAACGTCACGGGTTGCAAGCCGGTGAAAAGTTCTAAGGCTCCTGCCAAAATAATCAATGCACCTTGTCCTGTGATCATTGCAATGCGATAAAACGTGTTTCGGATTCCGACATACATCGCCTGATCATGTTCTGAAAGCGCCAGCATGTAAAACCCGTCAGCGGCAATATCATGCGTGGCTGAACTGAATGCCAACAACCAAAAGAATGCCAGCGTGGCTTGAAAGAAAAAAGGAAGCGGAATTGTGAAAGCAACACCAGCCAATCCGGCGCCTACTAATAATTGCATTGTGACAATCCACCAACGCTTCGTTTTCAACAAATCAACAAAGGGACTCCACAACGGTTTCAGCACCCATGGCAAGTAGAGCCAACTGGTATAAAATGCAATGTCTGTATTGGATATACCCATCCTTTTGTACAAGATCACCGAAACAGTTATCACGGCAACATAAGGGATTCCCTCTGCAAAATAGAGTGTAGGAATCCATGCCCAAGGTGATTTTTGAAAAAAAGAAGGCAGTTTCATGGTTTTTGCAATGTATGGCAAATTCGATTTAACAAATCACACGTGATGGAAACTTCATCCATTATGGTTGCGAGATCCGTCGTGGTCACTTTTTGAAAATCTTCTTCCCGAGGTGTGATAAACACTCCGCCCAAATCGACTGAAGCAGGACTTATCAACAATTGTTGCGTTCCATCCGCAAAATAACAAGTCGGTCGGTGCAAACGCCTCGGGAACAACCAAACTGTCCATTGTTCATTCTTCCAACTGCAAAGAAGATTCAACATCGGCTCAACTTCATTTGTGTTGGTATCCAATTGCTTATATAAGTTTTTAAACCAAGAAATTAATGGTTGCCGTTCCGACGATTCCATGACCAGCATGGCGTGAGGATAGGTGATATGTCGTAAAAGCGTAAAATTTGGAAGTTCAACAACATTTTCAGCATAATGTTTCCATGCACTCCAGTTTATTTCAAGAGGCAAAAAACCTTTATTCCCTGCTTGAAAATGCAGATGATCAGGAGCAGAAGCGCCACATTGCGGTCCATTGTAAAATAGGACAAAATCTGGCAACGCTTTCGCTAAATCGAGCATATCTCCAAAATGGCCGTCAATACGTTGATCGACATGCTCGACGAAAGGAATGGTCAGATGTTTTGGAAAAATCGGGAACGGATTCACTAAAATCCAATATTGATCGTGCACCAGAATACCTTCTTGTTCAGCAGGTCTGTTTTTCTCACACAAAAAACAAGGTCGTTGTTGTATTGACTTTGGATCTACTTTAGCCGCCGATGAGACAATACGCGAAGGGTTGAATTGCACCTGCATAGGAAAGCCCAAGACGTTTAATGTCTTTGACTCAATAGTTTGTAATGCTTCATAATTTTGTTTCGCCAAATTCCAGTGAGAAATTTGCTGATCAAATAATGCATCCACTTTGAATTTCAGTGAAACAGATGAATCAGAGTCTGAAGAATAAAAAGATGTTTGGTTTTTCATGGAATGTCGCTCTCAAAAGATTCGCAAAAGTACAAAAGAAATTATCAAACCAGCTTTCATGGCAAATCAGAAAACCTATTTGCTTTCATTCATTTGCTGACGCGCTTTGATTTCCCATGTTCTAATACGATCTTTGTAAAGATTGTACATATTCATTTTCTGAATGTCAAGGGCTGCATCCGAATTATCCTCCCAACGGCGACATAAATACACGACATTGTAAACCCGTCCGATGCGATAGTGTCGCGACACGGCTAACCCTAATGCATAATCTTCTCCGTAACTTGTATTTGGCACATGTAATTGACGCAACAACGGGGTGTAGAAGGCTCTTGGTGCTCCAAATCCATTGATTCGCAAAGCATTATTACGTCCGTTTTCGTCCGTCCATTCCCGATGATCAATCACACCAGGCGGAATGGTCTGCATATCGAAATTGGTCATACGATAACTGCCTACCACCATGCCGCATTGTTGCTCATAAAAGGCATTCACCATCGTTTGCAAAGTGTATTCATCGCTATACACATCGTCGCTATCCAATTGCACGGCAAATTTGCCGCATTGCGCATATTCAATCCCTATATTCCAGCATCCTCCAATTCCCAGGTCAAATCGATCAGGGATTAAATGAATCAACCGTTTATCTGATTCATAGCGACGAATAATATCTGAAGTTCCATCCGTCGAGTGATTATCGATGATGATTAAATTGAATGAAAAATCCGTTTTTTGTTTTAGTACGGACTGTATGGCATCTTCGATGGTTTTCACCCGGTTAAATACAGGAATAATGACAGATGCCTCAACCGGAAAAATTGATTTATCAAAATGGACATCTTCAAAACGAGGCGCTAAATAAGCTCCAATCGCTTTCAAATGATTTGTACATACATGTTCCATTTCAAGTTGAACCTCTCTGTTTTTCGGATCAACATAATCAAAGAGTTTTTCACCTGAAGCACGAGAATCAATTTCAATTTCCGAATACAAGTATTCATTAATATGTTCAATACTATATTGTTGAGATACTTTCAAGCGCAAATCATACAACCCTGCATACTCAAAACCTTCATTCGTGTCTTGCGTTGCTCTCTTCAATGCATCAGTTCGGAAAAGCAACAAAGAGCCAAAATCAAAATCATCACGCAAACTTCCTTGTTGATAATCAATCAACGGATGCAATTTTTTGTCTCCATCAACCATTCTGTAAGAATCAGCATAAAGCATTCCGGCTTGCGTGTCCTCAGCAATCCGAATCATACGTTCCAATGCCAAATAACCTATTTGGAGCGGGAGTATTTTCAAGTAAAGCAATACATAATCAGTTGTAGCTGTAGTGGCTATTTGCCGTATAGTTTCTGAAGCAGTGATTCTTTTGACTGAAATCACAGGAAAGTCCGATAAGCTCTTCTCGCGTTCAACAGCGCTTGTAGCCAAAAAATGAATTTGATGAACGATCGATGAATTTTGTAATTCGTGTAAGGTTTGTTGAACCTGCTCAGATGATTCATACGGGATGAAACAATCGATTCGTGACATATATTGAAGTAAATGTGTTATTTTGAAAAGAAAAAATCCAACGCTTTTTTGACCGATCCATGTAGAAGTAATAGATTTCTCGCTACGTCATATTCTAAGTGCGTCTCTTCTATGATCATGCGCGTGCCGCGGTCGATTAATTTCTGGTTGTTTAATTGCATATTCACCATTCGGCTACCTTTGACACGACCCAATTGAATCATGGTGGTGGTAGTGATCATGTTAAGCACTAATTTTTGGGCAGTACCGGCTTTCATGCGTGTGCTGCCTGTTACAAATTCAGGCCCGACAATCACTTCGATGGGAATATCGGCAAACTTTGCTACTGGAGCGTTCGGATTGCATGAAATAGACGCGGTTAGTAAACCTTCTTGTTGAGCATGTCTCAATGCACCAACAACATAAGGCGTTGTCCCTGAGGCTGCAATTCCAATAATAGTGTCATTTTTGTTCACATGGAATTGTTGCAACTCTAACCAACCAGAAACTTCGCTGTCTTCGGCTGCTTCCACGGCATTCCTCAACGCAGTATCCCCACCGGCAATGATCCCAATCACCATCGTAGAAGGCACCCCGAATGTTGGAGGAATTTCCGAAGCATCAAGCACACCTAATCGCCCGCTGGTGCCAGCACCTAAATAAAAGATTCGGCCACCTCGTTTCATGCGTTCAACGATGAGAGTCACTAAGGTTTCAATTTGTGGAAGCGTTTTTTCAACAGCCAATGCCACTTTTTTATCCTCTTCATTAATTCCTCTCAGCAATTCTCCAATCGAAGCCTTCTCTAGATGATCGTGCAATGAAGCTTTTTCGGTAATTTTTTCAAATGACATAACGTGGTGTTTCTAATAAGGCATTTTTTGGCTGATAGTACAAAATCAATTTTTCCATTGGTGCTTGTAAGATTGTCCCCAAATCAATAGATAAATCAGTAGCCACATGGCGAAGCACATGTTGGTAATGAAAGCCAATTGACCCAACTACTTGCACTTTATAGTTTTGATAATCATATTGAAAAACATTTCTTTTGAAAAACTCAGCAAAACTATCATACACCAACTGGTACAACTCCGGCTCGGCTAAGTTTTCATGTAAGAAAATTGACATGGATGCCAGAAAACGGCTGGGGAACGCTTTGGTATAAATATTTTCCACAATTTCAGCCTGCGTCAGGCCGAAACGATTGAAAAAGCGCTCTTGAATCGTTGGTGACAATTGATTTTTCAAACAATCAGCCACCAACTTTTTTCCAAGAGCGGCTCCACTTCCTTCATCACCAATAATATATCCCAACGGAGCTACTTGTTGCACAATCGACTCCCCATCGTATAGTCCTGAATTTGAGCCAGTACCCAATATACAAACAATTCCCGGCTGATCGCCACAAAGGGCTTTTGCGGCACCCAGCAAATCGCTCTCAACTGTAATCTTCTGAAAGCGAAAAACTTTTTCAAAAGCATTGGTTACCACTTGTTTTTGCTTGTCGGTTGCACATCCTGCTCCAAAAAAATAGATGGCATCCAACTCCTCAACTTGCATCTGATGAAGCAATTGTTTCCGCAACTGCGTTTCAATTTGCAATTCTGTCTGAAAAAAAGGATTGATCCCTGATGTTTTGTAATGAAAAGATTCGGAAGTTCCTTTCAACAAACTCCAATACGTCTTGGTCGATCCGCTATCTGCAATCAATATCATACGATTAGATTTTCTAAGGTCATCATGTCCTGAAACATGGTTCCACATTACTAAATCATTCTTTGTTAGGTATGATGCTTCGTTACGTCAAACAAGATGAATTAACTCTCCCGCGTAAACGGCATCATTGTGCCCACAAAGTTAGAACAATTTCATGCAATACAAATAGCGGAAACAAATAAATAATTTTTTTTGTGTGATTTCTTGTTTGCAAACATATTTTTAATTGAAACCAAGAGATAAGACAAAAATTGTTTTGCAAACCAGAGAGGCATCAGGAGTTGGCATTATCACTCCAAATGGGCATTCTGTGTATGATAATTTACCAATCCAGACATTGGCGATTTTTGTATTTGACCAATTGTTACTCCAAACTCGGCAGCAACTTCTCGAAGCAGGTCAGCATAATGGTATGCAACCAAACCCATAAAATGAACCGGATAGTTTTGATAGTCGTATTGAAGAATATTGCGCGTGAAAAAGTTTCTAAAGTTTTGTTTTACAAGATCATAAACATAGGGATGATCTAAATGATCGTGTAAGAAGAAAGAAAAAGTGGCTAAAAAACGATTCGGAAAAGGCTGTCGATAAACATGTTCCATGATATCTGAAGGCGTGATACGATATTTTTCATACACTTGTTCTACCAATTCTTTTGGAGCTATCTGTTTCATACAATCGCTCAAAAAAAGTTTTCCAAGCACAGCGCCGCTTCCTTCGTCTCCTAAAATATAGCCCAACGGAGAAACATTTTCAACAATTTTCTCTCCATCATAAAAGCATGAATTTGAGCCTGTTCCTAAAATACATCCTAAGCCAGAATCTTTCCCAAAAAGAGCACGCACGGCTGCCAATAAATCACTTTCCACTTCTACAGGAGCGCGAAACTGCGTGATTAAGGACGACTTGATCACTTCTTTCTTTTCATCCGAGGAACACCCCGCACCATAAAAATAAATCTGTTCAACCTTCCTTTTGAAAAAAGCCTCCGGAAGTTGCAAACGAATCGCACGACTAATTTCTCGTCGTATTTGAAAATAGGGATTCAGTCCTTCGGTAAAGGCATGTTCAATCACATAAACACCTTCAACTAAAACCCATTCAGTCTTGGTAGATCCGCTTTCCGCTATTAATTTCATACGTGAATAATTTGTTTTTTAAAGGTCGTGTGGAACTTGCATGTAAACAATTTACATGTTCGTTTCATATCACAGAACTTTAAAGATTTATCTTCGGCTACAACTTGCAAAAATAAACATTGAAAATGATGAATTCACACAGGAATCGCTATTTTATTCTTTTTATTCAAATATTATAACACTACTACACTCTCTGATTACTGCCCATTGGAAATACTCTGAAACCGCTTTGTGAAATTGATAAAAATTACCAAATAGAGAGCGATAGAGAAAATAAAATCATTCTTCTGACGAAAAGCAGTCTGAAATAAGTCTATTTTATTGTTTTGGGACTTATTTTAATATTATTATCGCCTCTTTTTCCTGTATTCTTTGTTACTTTGCATGCCTAATCGTTGTGTCATTGTCGTTGTAAATCCGCATGTAAGTTGTGACAACCTCAAACATCGAATCGGAAAATCATTAATTCTTTCTGTCTATGAAATCCGGAAATCAGAGCGAAGCATCTTTTATTGAAGAAGCACGTAAAATAGTGAATCCGAAAAGGTTCTTTACCAATCCCATACAACGCATTGCATGGGGAACGGATGCAAGTTGTTACCGCCAAATTCCACAAGCAATTATATTCCCCACCAATGAAGAAGAAATAAAACGTCTGTTACAAGCTGCGAATCAGAAGAAAGTGCCTGTTACTTTTCGTGCTGCCGGAACAAGTTTATCAGGTCAAACCATCACAGACTCCGTAATGATTGTCGTGGGTAAATTGTGGGAAAAATACCACATTCACGATGATGGTAAACGTATCACGATGCAACCGGGAATTGTAGGAGCGCGGGTAAACGAGATACTTCAACCGTATGGACGAAAATTCACACCGGACCCCGCTTCACTTAAATCGGCCATGGTGGGAGGCATTATCATGAACAATGCTTCGGGGATGAACTGTGGAACGCATGCTAACAGCGACAAGATGCTTCTTTCGGCACGTATCCTCTTTTCAGATGGCTATTTGCTCGATACAGGAGATCAACAAAGCAGGGAAGCATTCTGTAGAGACAAACCATTATTCCTGAAAGAATTAGAAGAAATTCGTCAATCAGTGATAACAAACGATATGTTGCGTGAACGCATCCTCCACAAATACAGCATCAAAAATGTGACAGGCCTCAACCTGCTTCCTTTAGTGATGTTCGATGATCCGTTTGATATTATGGTGCATCTATTAGTCGGATCTGAAGGGACACTGGCATTTCTGTCGGAAGCCACCATGAAAACAGAATCCATTCCGGCATTCAGTGCAAGCGCGATGGTCTATTTCACTGATATTGAAACTGCTTGCAGAGCTGTGCAACGTATTAAACCTACCCCTGCAGTCGGTGCGGAATTGTTAGATCGGAAAGCGCTACAGTCAGTCGAGGGAAAAACAGAAATGCCCGCTTACCTGCATTCGTTTGGAGAAAAAGTTACGGCTTTATTAGTTGAAACGAAAGCCAATACAAAAGAAGCATTACAAGCAAACATAATTACCATTGAACAAGCGCTTGCTTCATTTGAAACAGTGATGCCCGTCGAATTTACAGATGATGAAAGCATTTACAACACCTGGTGGGCAATGCGTTCGGGAATTTTCCCTTCCGTAGGAGGCATGCGTCCGGCAGGAACAACCACCATCATCGAAGACGTGGCTTTTCATCTTGAAGATTTGCCTGTAGCCACCATTGAATTGCAAAGACTATTAGTAAAACACGGATATAACGACGGCGTTATTTATGGCCATGCTTTAGAAGGTAATTTTCACTTCATCATCAACCAACGTTTCGACACGCAAGAAGAAATCGATCGATATGAAAGGCTTATGAATGATGTCGTGGAGTTGGTAACCGACAAATACGACGGTTCTCTTAAAGCGGAACATGGCACAGGACGTAACATGGCTCCGTTTGTCGAACGGGAATGGGGTAGCGATGCATTTGCCATTATGAAGCGCATCAAAAAGCTTTTCGATCCGAAAAATATACTTAACCCGGGTGTTATTTTCAACGATGATCCCACCATTCATCTGAAAAATTTCAAATCATTCCCGCTGACCAATGTGCACGTGGATAAATGCATTGAATGTGGCTTTTGCGAAATCAATTGCCTCACGGCTGGATTTACATTGTCTGCCCGGCAACGCATTGTCATACAACGCGAAATTGCACGGCTCAGACAAATCCATGAAAATGAGGCCTTGCTACAACTTGAAAAAGAGTATGCCTACATGGGAAA
>DAIDKM010000028.1 GCA_027450045.1 Paludibacter sp.
TATGTATAACCTTCTTATAATCAAAACTAATATAGTTGAAGCTCTCAGTAATTCAGCATATTGACTGCTTGCGAAAGTTTAGTTATCAATATGAGCTATCATGACATGGACTCTAAAAGGTGCTTGGGTTCCGATATCAGTGTTGCCGCTCAGCGAAAGAGGCGGCAATATGCCACATTATCGCCTGCATTACCGCATTATTTGCAAATGTCAATGGAATTATTTTGTATCTTTGCCAACGTAAAAAATATAATCACACATTGATAAGCCTAAATTACCTCTTATGAAGCGTTTTAAACGTATAAATGTCCTTTTGGGATGGATGGTATTTGTCATTGCTGCGGTGGTCTATCTACTTACGATGGAACCCACGGTTAGCTTTTGGGACTGTCCGGAGTTTATTACCACGGCGTTTAAGTTAGAAATCGGACACCCTCCCGGATATCCGTTTTTCTCGTTGGTAGGCCATTTCTTCTCGCTTTTTGCTTCCGATCCGTCGCATGTAAGTACTTGGGTGAATCGCATTTCCGTCCTGAATAGTGCGGGTGCTGTTCTCTTTTTGTTTTGGACAATTACGATTTTAGCACGCACCGTTTTGGTGAAATCGGAAGAAGACTTTACTGTCGGAAAAATGTTGACGATTTGGGGTGCCGGTTTGGTAGGTGCATTAGCTTTCGCTTTCACCGATTCTTTCTGGTTTTCAGCCACCGAAACAGATGTCTTCAGCTTTGCGGCGCTATCGACAGCCTTTAGTTTCTGGGCTATGTTACGATGGTCGGAAGTGGCCGATGAACCGCATTCCGATCGTTGGTTGTTGCTCATAGCATACGCAATCGGCATTTCGATTGGGGTACATTTGCTCAGCTTATTGACCATCCCTGCATTGGTCATGATCTTTTACTTTCGGAAACATCAACACTCCAAAAAAAGCGCTTTCGTAGCCTTTGCAGCGGCAATTGCCATTTTAGCGGCAATCTTTTATGGAATAATCCCCAGCCTCTTCTGGTTATCGAGCTTTGTGGAACTCTTCTTTGTCAATACGTTGGGGATGCCTTTCAACAGCGGGGTTATTGCCTATGCCATCATTGTGGCTATCGTATTTGGGTGGGCCATTTATGCAACACAGAAGGGAAAGAACGAGAAGATGGCGCGTTTTGCGTTTATTCTGGCTATCGCACTTTCCGGCGCACCTTTCCTGGGGAAAAGTGTTTGGGTAGCCGCGGTGATTCTTTTCGCTTTGGTTTATTTCTTGCTGATAAAAAAGGTGCACGTAACACGCCGACTTTTGAGCCTCATTGTGTTGGGAGTTGCCATGATCTTGATTGGCTATTCTCAATTTGCCATTGTGCTCATTCGCTCTTCGGCACAACCACCAATGGATGAAAATGGCCCCAGCGATGTGTTTTCTTTGATGAGTTATTTAAGTCGCGAGCAGTATGGCGATATTCATCCATTGTTGTATGGCCCAATGTACACGGCTGATTACAAATGGCAACCAAGTGGCAATGGCATGTGTTCGCCGGTTCAAAAAGAGGGTAGTGCAATATGGAGTAAAAAACCGAAAGCTAATCCGGGCGATAAAGATGAATATATCATTACCGGCTACAAAGAAACCCCTGTTTACGATCCGGTCTTTAACATGCTGTTCCCTCGCATGTACAGCGATCAACCAAATCATGTTCAGGCATACACGTCGTGGGTAGGGCAACCGGCTGAAACAGTGGAGTATTCGCCCTGTGGTCAAAGTGCACAAGGTAAGATGCCTTCTTTTGCACAAAACCTGGAGTTTTTCTTTGGCTACCAGCTTAACTTCATGTATTTCCGCTATTTCATGTGGAATTTCAGTGGAAGACAAAGTGATAAACAGTCCTACGGCGAAATAGATCGGGGGAATTGGATTACAGGATTTAATTTTATCGATAACCTACTGGTAGGAAATCAAAGCAATCTGCCACCGGATATGAAGGATAACAAGGGACGACATACCTATTTTATGTTGCCACTCATCATGGGTATCATTGGACTCCTTTTCTTATTGATGTATGCCGGAACAAGGGGAAAACAGACCTTTTGGATTGTCTTTACACTCTTCTTTTTGACAGGGATCGCCATCATTGTTTACCTGAATCAAACGCCTTTGCAGCCACGTGAACGTGATTATTCCTACACAGGCTCGTTCTACGCGTTTTCTATCTTTATCGGGTTTGGGGTTTTGGCCATCGCGCAGTATCTGCGAAAAACATTCTCGCGACCGGTTAGCGCAATCATTGCTACCGTGATCGGGTTAACGGTGCCTGCCATTTTGATATCACAAAACTGGGCAAGCAATGACCGTTCTGATCGCTACACGGCTCGTGATTTTGGCGCTAATTATCTTAACTCGCTGGCTCCAAACGCGATTATCTTCACCAATGGAGATAACGATACATTCCCGTTGTGGTATAGCATTGAAGTAGAAGGCCTTCGCCCGGATGTGCGCGTTTGTAACCTGAGCTATTTACAGACGGATTGGTACATTGCTCAAATGAAACGGCCTGCCTACACATCGGCGCCGCTGCCAATTTCGTGGACTCCTGCGCAATATGCCGAAGGGAATCATGATGTGGCTTACGTGGCCGATCCTAAGGACAGTACAAAAGTCGATCTCTCTTTGGCCTTACAGTTTGTGCTCAGCACGAATCCTCAGACAAAAGATCCGATGGGACATGATATTTTCCCGACATCGAATCTTGTGTTCAAAGTAGATAAAGATCAGGTGCTTAAAACCGGAACCGTCGATCCTAAGTTAGCGGATCAAATTGTTCCTGTCATGAACATCAAATTGCGACGTCAGGTTACAAAAGCCGATATGATGATTCTCGATATGTTGCAAACAAATCAATGGAAGCGTCCTATGTATTTTGCCAACACGGTGGGAAATGATATGTACCTGGGAATGAGCAACTATTTCCAGCAAGAAGGAATTGCCCAACGCATTGTTCCTATTTACAAAGATGGTGGAACCGTGAACACAAAAGCAATGTATGACAACATGATGCACAAGTTCCGCTGGGGCAACATCCAGGATCCTCACGTGTATTTGGACGAAAACATTTTGCGCATGTGCACCACGTTCCGTATGCAATTTGTAACATTGGCAGAAGGCTTAATCTCTGAAAACAAACGAGATTCAGCGTTGCAGGTATTGAACTATGCCATGAAGGTAATTCCATCAACGACTGTCCCTAATGACTATTTCTCTACTTTCCTTGCCGGCGCATATTATGAACTGGGCAAAATAGATCAGGGAGATGCTATCATGAATGATGTGGCTAAAAACAGTTCGTTGAATTTAGGGTGGTATGCCGGATTGGATCAAAAACAGATGAGCAGTGTGACAGATCAAATTTCAACTAACTTAGCCTCATTGCGTAACGTTTTGTATTACGCTCATCAGTTCAACAGGAAAGCACTGATGGATAAGTATTATCCTAAATTTGAGCAATTTGCCAACTTGTTTCATGTGCAATCTTAAAAAGGAAAGTTGTCGGCAGTGATGCCGGCAACTTCTTTTGTTTTTATGTTCATTGAACGTCCGTTGTTTTTCTTGCCGTGGTTATTCCCTTCGGCATGGTGGCGAAAAAAGGAAGATCAAAAAGCAGTTTATTTGACCTTTGATGATGGACCTGTGCCCGAAGTGACGCCTGATGTATTAGCTATTTTAGATCAGTTTGGTGTAAAAGCCACCTTTTTCTGTGTCGGTGATAACGTAAGAAAGTACCCTGAATTATTTCAGAAAGTAATTGAAAAAGGACATCATGTTGGTAATCATACATTCAATCACATAAAAGGCTTTTCGTGGAGTGTAGAAGATTACTTGGATAACGTTGCAAAAGCTGCTTTACTCATTGATACTAAGTTGGTACGACCTCCTCATGGACAATTAACGCCGGCGCTTTATCGGGCATTGAACATGCGTTATCAAGTGGTAATGTGGGATTTGATTACACGTGATTATAATCAGGCTTTCACACCCGAACGTATTTTGAGAAATGTGCAGAAGTATGTGCGCAATGGATCGATTGTTGTTTTCCATGATTCGTTGAAGGCAAAACGGAATGTATTGGAGGCTTTGCCCGAGGCAATCAAGTTTCTGCAACAACAAGGATATCAATTTAAAAAACTGTAGATTATGCGACGAATTGCATCCTTTCTTTCGATTTTTTTCAGCCCTTTGTTCGTTCCAACATATGGTCTCTTGTTGTTCTTTACAACAGCACGGTTTCAAGCGGTGCCTTTCTTACCAAAATTAGTTGTAGGAATTATTGTATTTGTCTGTACTGGGGTGCTGCCTGCTTTGGTTCTGTATTTTTTTATGAAAGCAGGTAAAGTAAGCTCGATTAATTTAGAGAAACGACAAGAACGCACACTTCCCTACCTTTTTTCGTTTGTCTTGTATCTTTTCTGCGCTTTTTACCTCTGGAAAGTCAACATGCCTTTGTGGTTTGTGATGATGGTTGTCGGTAGTGCTGTGGGCATAGTGACGCTGATGTTGGTTAATCTGGCATGGAAAATGAGCGCGCACCTTTCGGCAATGGGAGGCTTATTTGGTGGAATCTTTGTGGTGTCTATTCACTATATATTAAATCCGGTAGCGCTTATAGTTGCTACTCTTTTCATTGCTGCCGCCGTGGCTGCTTCCCGTTTAATTCTCGGTGTTCACACACCCCTACAAACCTTTGCTGGTTTTGTTAATGGGTTTGTCCTTGTTCTTTTGTTTGGCTTACTGTTTGGCTAACTACTTCTCTCCAAAACATGATTGTCGGCACGGTATTATAAATATCGCTGAAGTTGCATGGTGTGACAAGCTACAATGCCGGCTGTTTCAGTGCGTAATCGATTATTTCCCAAAGAAACGGGTAAGAATCCATGTTGAAGCGCTTCGGCAATCTCTTCGTGTGTGAAATCTCCTTCTGGTCCTATTAAAACAACGGCAGTCCTATCCGGTTTATATACACTTTGCAGCAGTGTGCGTTCTTCTTCGTAACAGTGAGCTATAAAGCGCTGTTTTTCTGTTGTTTGATTTAAGAGCTGGTGCAGTGAAATAGATGGGTTGAGCGTTGGTAAATAGGCGCGTTGTGACTGCTTCATGGCGGCAACGGCTATTTTTTCAAGACGCTCTGCGGAGATACTTTTTCGTTCAGAGAAATGACAAAAAACAGGCGTGATGATATCAATGCCTATTTCGGTGGCTTTTTCGACAAACCATTCCATGCGGTCTTTGTTTTTTGTCGGTGCTATGGCAATATGTGTCAAATTGCTTTCATTGCGTGGTTCGTGCACCTTCTCAACAAGTTCAATAAGCGTTTGTTTGGGATGGGCGTGAACAATATTGGCTACAAAGCGATTTCCTTTGCCATCAGAGATAGAAATAGACGTTCCGTCGGTCAATCGTAATACTTTGGTGCAGTGAAGCGATTCTTCCTCCGGTAGAAATAGCGTTTGTTCGATATCCGGTGCGTAAAACTGGTGCATGTGGAATTCGTGAATCTCTTTATTTGTGAGAAATGAATGGAATGTTTCTTTCGCGATCAGCCTATCGTCGAACTTCAATGCCTTTTTCGTGCAAGAATTGTTTCAAAGCAGGAAGTTCAATTTCTCCATAATGAAAAATACCGGCTGCTAAAGCGGCATCGGCTTTGCCTGCATTAAATACATCCACGAAATGTTCCATATTTCCGGCACCGCCACTGGCAATGACAGGAACATTCACGCTTTCGGACACTTGTCGCGTGAGTTCTATTGCAAAACCGTTTTTGGTGCCGTCATGATCCATCGACGTCAGTAGAATTTCGCCTGCGCCTAACTCAACAGCTTGCTTTACCCAGTCAAAAGTACGAATAGTGGTTGGAATTCGTCCTCCATTAAGGAATACAATCCATTCGCCGTCAACAAACTTGGTGTCAACAGCCAACACGACACATTGAGAACCAAACTGATGTGCCAACTCGTTTATCAATTGTGGGTTGCGCACAGCAGCTGAATTGACGGAAATTTTGTCAGCGCCTGCTTGAAGTAATATGGAAACGTCTTCCACACTTGAAATTCCGCCGCCTACCGTAAACGGGATATTGATGTGATGTGCAATGCGCGTAACAAGTTCGGAAAGAGTTTTCCGCTTTTCGTGCGTTGCGGTGATGTCTAAAAAAACCAATTCGTCGGCACCCATTTGCGCGTAACGACTTCCCAGCTCTACAGGATCGCCCACAGCACGAATATTTAAGAAGTTGATTCCTTTCACTGTTTGTCCATCTTTGATGTCTAAACAAGGAATGATGCGTTTAGTTAGCGGCATAAGTATTTTATTTCTTGTTAAGTACTTTGCAGTGAAGGTTATTTGCTTTTCTAATTCTGTTCTTTGAAACAAAAAAACGGCAACCGGAGTTGTCTTGTCCGCCTGCCGTATCCTTTATATGTGAAAAGCATTATTTTCCGCTCGATTTGGCTTCAATACTTAGTGTTGCATGAGGAACGGCCCGTAATCGTTCTTTTGGAATGAGTTTGCCTGTTTCGCGACAAATACCATACGTTTTGTTCTCAATACGTACCATAGCCGCCTGTAAATGTTGAATAAACTTCATTTGACGTTGTGCCAAACGACCAGCTTCTTCTTTCGACAAAGTAGAAGCTCCTTCTTCTAACACCTTGAATGTGGGAGAAGTGTCCGTAGTATCGTTACCGTCCATGTTAGTCAGACTCAATTTAAGCAGTTCATAATCATGTTCTGCTTTTTCAAGTTTATCTAAAATAATGGCACGAAACTCCTCTAGTTCCTGATCTGAATATCTTGTTTTTTCTGACATGGTCAACACATTTTAAGACGTTATTTCGGACTGCTAAATTAGCCAATCAAACAGACATAACCATACGGTTTTTCATTTTTAACATCATTATGATTTTACGCTTTTTCAATTTGAATAGAAACCGTAAATGCCTCAAAATCAAGTTCTGTTGCATTCTCCATTTGTGAAACGAACGTAACGTTGTTTGCTAACGTTTGACTGGCTATGTAATCAGTGTATGTTTTCACGGCTGCTTCGATTTGTTCTGATCGTAAAATTCGTATCGAGATGCGATCGGTTATTTCATAACCATTTGCTTTTCGAAGGTTTTGAATACGATTGACCAACTCACGCGCAATCCCTTCCTGTAAAAGCGATTCAGTGAGCGTGATGTCGAGAGCCACCGTCAGATTGCCTTCATTGGCAACAAGCCAGCCTGGAATATCTTCCGAAATAATCTCCACATCCGAGACCGCGATTGAAACCTGTTGCTCATCAACTGCAAAAGAAAAAGTCCCGTTTTGTTCAAGCTGGGCGATCGACTCCTGACTCATTGATGCAATGGCATTTGAAACCTGTTTCATGATTTTTCCAAATTGTGGGCCTAACTTCTTGAAGTCAGGTTTCACACGTTTAATTAATATGCCGGCTGTGTTATCCACAAAACGAAGCTCCTTGACGTTTGTTTCGTTCAAAATCAGCGATTGAATGGATTCAATGTGTTCGCGTATGATTGCATCTTTGATAGGTAACAGCATGGCCGATAGCGGTTGCCGTACCTTGATATTCACTTTCTTACGTAACGCCAGTACCATGGATGATATAGATTGTGCCAACTCCATCCGTTCTTCTAATTTCTTGTCTATATATTGCGGATTGGTTTCGGGGAATGAAGCAACGTGGACTGACACTACATTGTCTTTTCCGGTTACCGTTGTCAAATCGAGATAGAGGCGATCGGCGTAAAATGGAGCAATGGGGGCCATAAGCCGAGCTACCGTTTCCAAACATGTGTATAATGTTTGATAGGCTGAAATCTTATCATCGTCGTATTCGCCACCCCAGAAACGTTTGCGATTGAGACGCACATACCAGTTACTCAAGTGATCGTTAACAAATTCGGCGATGGCGCGTCCTGCACGTGTTGGTTCGTACGTGTTATAATAAGTGTTGGTTTCGTCAATCAACGTGTTGAGCAGCGAGAGTATCCAGCGATCAATCTCAGGCCGTTGGTCAAATGGTATCTCTTTTTCCTGATAATGAAATCCATCCACATTAGCGTAAAGTGCAAAAAACGAATAGGTGTTGTAAAGTGTCCCGAAAAATTTCCGGCGTGCCTCTTCAATCCCTTCAACATCAAATTTCAGGTTATCCCACGGCGATGCGTTGGTGATCATATACCAACGAAGGGGATCGGAACCGTATTTTTCAATCGTGGAAAAAGGATCGACGGCATTTCCCAAGCGCTTCGACATTTTATTTCCATTTTTATCAAGAACCAATCCGTTGGAAACTACAGCTTTGAAGGAAACGCTATCGAATGCCATCGTTGCAATGGCATGTAAGGTAAAAAACCACCCGCGCGTTTGATCCACTCCTTCGGCAATAAAGTCTGCAGGAAAAGCTGTCCCATTATCAATAACTTCTTTGTTTTCAAATGGATAATGAACCTGAGCGTAAGGCATGGATCCGGAATCAAACCAAACGTCAATCAGATCAGTTTCCCGCTTCATCGGTTTCCCGCTTTTGGAAACTAACAATATATCGTCAACATAAGGCCGGTGGAGATCAATCTTATCGTAATTGGATTTTGAGAAATCCTTTGGTACAAAATCTTTATTTTTCAAAGGATTATGTTGCATCACACCGGCTTCGACTGCATTGTCAATTTCGGCATAAAGTTCTTCAAGCGAACCGATACATTTTTCTTCAGTTCCATCTTCGGTTCGCCAGATTGGCAGTGGAGTTCCCCAATAGCGACTGCGCGACAAGTTCCAATCTTGCAGGTTTTCGAGCCATTTCCCAAAACGGCCTGTTCCGGTCGATTGCGGCTTCCAGTTGATGGTCTCGTTGAGTTCCATCATGCGTTCGCGGCAAGCTGTGGTACGAATAAACCAACTATCGAGCGGATAATACAAAACAGGCTTATCGGTTCGCCAGCAATGCGGGTAGCTGTGAACGTGCTTTTCAATCTTGAAAGCCAATCCCTGCTGTTTCAGCATCATACAAATAGCAACATCTAAGCTCTCATCCTTATCGGTCAACGTGTCGTCATACGCATTTTTTACATAGCGACCGGCATATCCTTTATATAAATCAACATTCACATGCTTTGCAACAAAGTCGGAATCTAAAGCTTCTATAGTAAAGAATTTCCCTGTCAAATCGACCATCGGACGTGGATTGCCATCTTTGTCGATCAACAATAACGGCGGTATTCCATTGGCTTTGGCTACGCGATCATCGTCTGCGCCAAAAGTAGGAGCAATATGCACAATACCTGTTCCATCTTCAGTAGTTACAAAATCACCGGTAATAACACGAAAAGCTTTGTCATCAACTTTTACAAAAGGAATAAGTTGTTCGTAACGAATTCCTTCCAACTGTTTCCCGTTATATTCTCCAACCACTTTAAATGGAATAAGCTTGTCGGTGGGCTGATACGCTTCTAACGGAATTTCTGCTGCTTTTGCGTTGAAATGATGCGAAAGCAGGTCTTTAGCTAAAATATACGATGCGGGGGTTCCGGTATAGGGATTGTACGATTGCACAACCACGTAGGTGATGTTTGGCCCGACGCATAAAGCCGTGTTTGAGGGCAATGTCCATGGCGTAGTAGTCCATGCTAAAATATATGCTTCACCCCATTGCTTCCACTCCGGTTTTGAATCAATTATTTTGAACTGCGCCACGCAAGTGGTATCCTTTACATCGCGATAACAACCCGGTTGATTCAGTTCATGGGTACTTAAGCCCGTGCCGGCAGCAGGAGAATAGGGCTGAATGGTATATCCTTTGTAGAGGTATCCTTTGTCATAAAGCTTTTTGAGCAAAAACCACAAAGTTTCGATGTAATGATTGTCATACGTGATATACGGATGGTGCATATCGACCCAATAGCCCATTTTGCGGGTTAAATCCTCCCACTCTTTGGTATATTGCATCACATCTTTACGGCAAGCAGCATTGTATTCTTCCACCGAAATGGTTTTACCAATATTTTCTTTGGTGATACCTAATCGTTTTTCAACACCCAGCTCCACCGGAAGACCATGCGTATCCCAACCGGCTTTTCGCTCTACATAAAAGCCTTTCATCGTCTTGTAACGGCAAAAAATATCTTTGATGGTACGTGCCATGACATGATGTATGCCCGGCATTCCATTAGCGGAAGGAGGTCCTTCATAGAAAACAAAGGGTGGATTTCCTTTCCGTGTTTCAAGACTTTGACGAAAAATATGGTGTTTATCCCAATGTTTCAGAATTTCTTTGTTTATTTCAGAAAGATCAAAAGAGGAATGTTCAGCAAATTTGTTACTCATAATCAGCTAATTACATGACAATCAAATTGGTAGGATTCTCTTAAAAAAAGAGTCACAAAGTTAGACATTTTCTACGAGAATCAGTACTAACCTTTAACTGGTTGGTGGGGGTCGATTCAAGTATCAAATGCGACAGTTTAATGCAAAGCAGCCTCCAATTTACGCAATTGTAAATTGCACATTGTAACAGCGTTTTGTAATAAGAATAATCTTAGCATAGGACAAGAAATGGTATTGGATAAATCGAATGAGATCGTAGCCATTCCGGGATTATTGGAATTAATCGCCATAACAGGCTATTCTGCCGAGAATTTCAATATCATCCGCAAAATAGCGTTTGGGTTAATAAGCAACCAAATAGACTTTACTAACGCCAAGAAACTAAAAATGAAAAGAGCTGCTCTTGATGATAGTTACAGAGAAAAAATCTTGAATATTCAAAAGTGGTTTCCCTGACCTAAAGATGTAGCCGCCTACTAATCATACTTCTTTTTTTTGTACCTTTATCATTGAAAAAACAGGATGCCTGCTTCGTTCGTTTTTTGAACAACCTGATAAAAAATGAGGCTGTTTTTCCTTTTGAGATTTCTTCGTGAGGGTTGAAATCGATAAAAAAGATTCATGAAATAACTTGATCCACCATGACTTCGACGTTACTTCTTTTGATTTTTGTGGGTGGCTATTTTGCCATTGCTTTTGAACAAACCATTAAACTCAACAAGGCGGCTTCTGCATTGCTCACCGGAGTGGCATGTTGGACGTTCTATATGATAAGCCGGCATGATTCGGCGATTGTCAACGATCAACTATTAGTTCACCTCGGCGACATTTCTTCCATTCTGTTTTTCTTGTTTGGCGCCATGACTATCGTGGAACTGATTGACGGTCATAATGGGTTTTCCATCCTTTCGCAATATATAAGGACAACGAAAAAGAGCACGTTATTAGTGATCATCAGCATCATCACGTTTGTGCTCTCTTCATTATTAGACAACCTGACGACGGCTATCGTTATGACTTCGTTATGTGGTCGTTTGTTGACCGACAAAGAAGATCGTTGGTGGTTTGGTGGAATGATCATTATTGCCGCCAATGCAGGAGGCGCCTGGTCGCCCATTGGAGATGTAACTACCACCATGCTCTGGATTGGAGGGCAAGTAACGGGATATCATTTAGTCATTAAACTATTGGCTCCGGCGCTTGTCGTGCTTGCACTCCCGTTGCTGTTTGTTGTTGTTAAATTTCGCGGTCAATCAATCAGGGAGCATGTACCAGTTGCAACTTCTCCAACCGAAAAGAAAGAGAGCGCCATCATTCTTTTTCTGGGAGTTGCTTCCTTGCTTTTCGTCCCTTTATTCAAAGCCATCACGAATTTACCTCCCTTCATGGGCATGTTGTTGGCTTTAGGCATTATGTGGGTTGCTGTCACAATGATAGAGAATCGCAAAAAACGGAAGAAGCCTCATCCGGTTGTTCTGGCTTTGCACAAGATCGACGGACAAAGCATTCTTTTTTTCTTAGGTATTTTGTTGGCCGTAGCCGCTTTGCAATCATTCGGTCTCTTAACACAGTTAGCCGCCTTTTTAGGAGCAACCTTGAAAAACGATTACTTTATCGGTGGGGCTTTAGGGCTAATTTCTTCCATTATTGACAATGTCCCTTTGGTTGCTGCAACACAAGGCATGTACTCGCTCCAAACGTTTCCGATGGATCATTTCTTTTGGCACTTCATCGCGTTAACCACGGGTACTGGGGGGAGTTGCATTATTATTGGTTCGGCGGCAGGCGTTGCAGTAATGGGCATTGAGAAGATCCCATTTATGTGGTACATGAAAAAAATCAGCGGGTTGGCACTTCTCGGGTTCTTAGGTGGCATTCTCACCTTTGTGTTGATGCACTGGGTGTGATAAAAAAGGAAGGCCCCCGCTAGCTCGATTTTGCAAACCGTGTCGGAATGATTAATCGTAAAAATAGGATGGGCAAAAAAGATAGTATTGTATTGGATATACCGTCCTAACTGGTTTGTGAAACCTGTTAGGCCTTAGATAGATACATCATTGATTAGTTCAAGTTTGAACGAAGCGGAAATTTGGACTGGAAAAAGAAACTGTCCCGAAAAGTCGGGATGTGACTTCGTTTCCATTTGCAACTGGTTTAGAAGTTGAAAACTTCTGTGTTTTGGATATAAGTGAGGAGTCTGATCCCAGCGGCGTTTTCAAGCTTGGTTATAAAGCCTGCATGAAAAGCGTTGGAAAAACATCTCAAAGAAGCCAAATAGCAGCTTATAGGATTTACGAATCAATTCGTTGATCCCGCTTCTGGCTTCATCCGCCCTGTTGGCAGCTTCTCGACCTCTTCCGCCCTTACGGGCACCTTCTCCAAATGGAGAAGGAAATAGGAATTTGTATTTTTGGAGAAGGAAAAAGGAATTTGGATCTTGGGAGAAGAGAACTGAAAAAATAGTTTTTGAGAGAGAAACTTGACAAAGCAAGTGAAAAATGTGACATATACTTATATATTACAGTAATTCAGGCGAATATAGATTCAAAAGTTGTGTGACATTTACAAACTATGTAAAATAAGAAGATGGAAATGACACAGTCTGCATAAATGGAGAGTTACGAAATAGTTGAAAGACCGTGACCCCGAATAACAAGGATGGTATCGAGCACTTATATATAAATAAACAAAATTATTTGGCATGAATGGAATAGCACTATCATTCATATTGCTGAAATACAGCGATATATTTTGAATCAGGGAAAATAAATTGTTATTTATCTGAAAAATCAAGCATACCCACTTGACAATTAACATTAAGGGGTCTATCTTTGTAAGCAAATACTCGCAAACATTATGGTACGCAAAACAACAGAAATACGTCAAGATGAGATTAAACAAGCCGTGTTGGATATTATATTCACTCAAGGGCTTAAATCGCTTTCAACAAAAAACTTAGCTAAACATATCGGTTTTAGCGAGGGTGCTATTTTTCGTCATTTCGCGACAAAACAGGACATTCTGTTGTCTATTTTGCAAGATGTACAAACAGAATTAATAGCTCAATTACGCGAAATCTCTGTAGCACCATTACCACCTGAAGTAAGGTTGGAAAAATTCTTGTGTGCTACGGTACATTATCTTACCGATAAAAAAGGAGTCACCATGCTTTTGTTCTCGGAAGCTTCCCACAATAACGATTCGGTATTGAAAAACAGCTTACAACAAATTTTCAACAGTCAGCGTAATTTGGTCAGTAAAATCATGTTGGATGGCATCGCTATGGGGCTATGGGATGACCAAATCAATGTGGATCGCGTTTCAATGATCTATTTAGGAATTCCGGTGACATTGAACATTGAGTTGGTGCTGAATGGGGGACTCTTTTATCAGAATGACTTCTGTCGCCAAATGTTAGACCTTTTGTTGAAAATGCTGAAGAAATAGTTTCTTCATTTTGTCTGAATAATAAGTAAACGCTCACATATAAATAAAGATGAAAAATTGGTTGTTAATAGGATGTTTAATGCTTTCGTTTGTATCTGCAAAAGGGCAGAAGGATAGTACAAAAGTTAAATTTGATCTTGCTATGCGCGAGCGGTTCGAATCATGGAAAGGTATGAATGCCAAGAATTACGGGAACTCCGGTGCAGGCGCCATTGGCAAATTAGATGACAACATGGATCTCCAGCGCATCATTACCGGCGTTACATTTCAGCCAACCTCCGATTGGGAGATGGGATTGCATCTGCAAGATTCCCGCGCTTTTGGTTGGTCGCTACGCAATAGTCAGTATCCCAACTTGTTTAAGATACATGCCCCCGATAAATCGTCGCCATCATACACGATGAATCCGAATGAGGCTTTCTTCCAAATTTATGATGCGTACGTTGAATATAAACATATATTCCATTATATATCGGTGAAAGCCGGGCGTCAGAAAATATTCTATGGCGATAATCACTTGTTTGGACCCGGCGATTGGGGAAATACAGGTCGTTGGACATGGGATGCCGTGAAGTTATCGTATCAACGGGGTGAAAATTTTGTCGATCTTTTCGGTGGTGGAACCATTATTCATAACCCGGGCTACCTCTCCATCCCGTTTGTCAATCCTGAATTCTGGGGCGGCGGTATGTATGCCCATTATCATTGGAAAAAAGTAATGAATTTCGAACCGTTTTATGCTTTAAAAATGGAAGGCTCGGCGCCTTATATCCGTGATCAACATTTTAACCGTAACTGGCTTGGTGCAAGAGTTTACAACAATAACTTCCACCATATTGTTTTCGATGGCACTTACGTAAGGGAGTTTGGATCGGAAGAGGGAAAACCCATTGATGCGTACGGGTATTTTGCAAAAGTAGGTTATCAATTTGCTTTCGTGCCTGCTAAACCGATCTTGACTTTGCGCGAAAGTTATGCATCAGGTGGCAATAGCGCAGAGGCTACTGTTCACACCTTTGATCCGGCTTATGGCGCTAGCGATAAGTATTACGGGTGGATGAACATCACAACATGGACGAATCTCGACGATCGGGAAATAGTGCTCGAGTTGTTTCCGGTGAAGAACATGTGGGTGGAAACAAAATACAACCGTTTTTATATGCCGGAATCAAATGTCACTTTGTTGAACACCATGAAGTTGGAATCGGGTGATCACTATTTCGGAAGCGAGTTCGATATTTTTGTGCGTTATCAGATGCTCAAACATTGGCAGCTAACGACGATGTTCGGCTGTTTCAATCCGGGTAATTTGCAACCCATTGACGGACAAGCGCCGAAAAATGCCACGTCATTTGCTTTGCAAGTGTTGTTTACTATTTAGTGTGACAAATAACAATATGATACTATTTTAACTACAGAAAGAATATGATTTACGCATTGGTCTTTTTAATTATTAGCGCTGCTTCGTTTATTTTCGCCATGTTGGGTTTGGGTGGAGGAACGGTGTATGTGCCGGTGCTCACCTGGTTTGGATTCGGTTTGAAAGAGGTTGCCATACCCCTTGGCTTGTTGCTGAACGGATTGAACACGTTGTTTGCCATGATTCCGTTTGCCCGTAAAAAATTGATCGATTGGAAAGGCGGCGCTGTGATGGCTATATCGGCCATGGTTGGGTCACCCTTAGGAGCATTTTTTACAAAGGATGTGGATACCAACGTATTGAAATTATTATTTGCTGCAATGGTGGTTATTGTAGCTGTTCGTACACTCATGGTCGCCAACAAAGTAGAAACTGACACGATGATGTCGTTCAAAAAAAGATCCATCATCGGACTGTTTGTAGGCTTGTTTGCCGGTTTTGTCGGTGGTCTTTTAGGTGTTGGTGGCGGCTTTATCATTGCGCCAATTCTGATGTGGATGGGTTACAAAACCAAACAGGCTGCCGCAACAACAGCGTTTGTGGTTACCTTCTCATCGTTTTCGGGCTATTTAGGCCACGTAGCACAAGGACACATGAACCTGCCGTTGACCATAGTGCTGATTGTAGCCGTCATTATCGGCTCTCAATTTGGAGCGCGTTATATGTCAGGGAAAGCAAAATCAAATCAGGTAAAATTAATCTATTCCGTCGTCTTATTGCTAATTGCCGTGCAACTTATTTATAGCGTGGTGTCTAAAATGTAAAACAGTAATCTTGCAATATGAACAATGCCACAAAGAGAATAATCTGGGAGTTACGGGAAGATGGAAAATTATGGAAGTTCAATCTATTCTATTCATCGTTGGCTGATTTCAATAAGTTGCATAAGAAAACGCACGTACTAAGATGAAGATACCATAACACTACAAATACACAAATGCGTTTGATTGAATTATGTGATCTTCTATTTGATTGATATTAAATATTATAACATTAAAAACAAACAAAATGATTAATCCAAATGAATGGTTGGCTTTTGGCCAAAAGTTTCACGGACATAAATGTCCTGCAATGCCACTGGGCTTGCGTGTAGGCGCTGCTGCCATGAATGCGCTGGGTGTTGAACGGGCTAAAGACGGGCAATTAGTTGCTTTTGTCGATCTGGGCGAAGATCATTGTGCCACTTGCTTTGGCGATGGCCTGCAAGTGATTCTGGGCACCACGTTTGGCAAAGGAAACATCAGTAAAACGCACAAAGGGAAATGGGCGGTAACGGTGGTAGAACGTTCAACAGGCAGAGCAGTACGTGTTACGCCAAAAGCCGAAGCCATGTTGGCGAATAAGCAAACCGCTTTTTTCAAAGAATATCGCGAAAAAGGGATTCCTGCAAGTTTGGTTCCTGCCGAAGTGGTCGATCCGCTGGTTGAAGGTGTGATGAATGCCTCTGACGATCAATTGTTGAATATATCTCCCATTTTTTATTATGACCTCGCACCGAAAAAAGATAGTTATAATGGCTTTGTGTGTGAAGAGTGCGGTGAAATGACCGTGATGGAATATGGTCGCATTAAAGGCGATAAAAAAGTGTGTATCGATTGTGCTGCAAAATAAAAGGATGAAAGTCCTGCTTATGATGATGACTTAAATAGGATTATCAAAAAAGGAGTTTTTTACGATCTCGTGTTTTGTGTGATGTTACACTAAGCTTTTATTCAGGAGTTTAAAAATCAAGATTTCTGTCTTTTTTCATCCAATTTTGGCAAACTCTTTTTGTCCAGTTTGTAAGGAGCTTTATATAGAGAAGAATAGGTTGAGAGTCATTAATTTTAAATCAAGGAGATGCTTATGAAAAAAAAGATGTTGATCTTTCTTGTGTTCCCTTTTATGTTGCATGCACAGCAACCGGTGCAACATATCAGTCAATTGTTTGATTCATTGAAAACACATCCGCAAACCAAAGCGGATCAAATCACGATGCAGCAAGCAATAGCAGCTCGCAATCAGGTTTATAGCAAACTACTGCCAACTATTGATGGATTTGGGCGTTACGATTACGCCTCGAATCCTTCACCAATGTTACCATTACCGCTGAACGACCTTTTTGCGTTGAAAACCGATCCTTCGAAACCACAACCTTACAGCCAAAACATTTATCGGGTTGGCGCTGTGGTGTCGATGCCTATTTTTGTCATGTCGCTCTACACCACTGCGGCCATGGCAAACAAAATGTACCAGTCGGCCAAAGCAAAAGCACAAATCGATTTGTTGAAAAACGAAGCGATGTTAGTGAGCTTAAATGCCAATTTGCAGTACATTCAATCGTTACAACAAGCGTTGGAAGGCAAAAAGAAATCATTACTCAAAACAAAGGAGTTTGTGGTTATCGAAGTCAACAACGGACGCGCGCCAGGCGCTGCTTTGTTGCAAATCAACAACGCGTTGGATGATGTTTCGGTGATGATGAATGATCTTGAGGTTCAAAAGCAAGAAGTGATTGCTACCATTGCTTCCTACACGGGGATTACCATGACGCAACCTGTGCCGATGATGCAGGTCGGAAATTATCAGGCAGGCGACATGAAAGCATTGGAGCCACTCACAAAGAAACTGGAAGCTGACAAATTAGAGTTTCGGGCTGAATGGCAAAAATTGTTACCTTCTGTCGTGGCACAAGGAAGTTACAGCGACAACTTTGCCAAAGCTTACAACAACGGTCAATCCATTCACAATGACTATACGACGGTAGGCGTGGTTGTGAAAGTCCCCATTTTGGAAGCCGATCAGTATGCTCAAATCCGACGCAGTCATTTGGAAGCAAAAGCAACAGAAAATCAACTGGATCAAACCCGATTGGATTTGACCGCACAAGCTGCACAATTGCAAAAAGACTGGATGTTGCTCGATGGATCTGTGCAACTTTACACGCATAGTGTGAAAGACAAACAAGAACTGCTTGCCATTGCCCGAAAGAGTTATGAAATGGATCAAATGTCGATGACTGACTATTTGAAATACGAAGATGACTTGACTTTAGAACAAGCAAACCTATTTAAAAGCGAAGCCAAGAGATGGCAAACGCTTGTACAACTTGCCGTAATTTATGGAAATAATATAGAGGAGATTGTAAAATGACACGAAAACAAATCATTCAGTTATCCATCGTCATTCTAATCGTGGCCGGTGGAATCTTTGCGATACGGAGAGCCGTCGTAAAAGATCGTTCGTTGCCCGTTGCAAAAACATACGATATTACGGTCAACGTAATAAAACCTCAGGTGAAACAAGTAAAACTGACACTTCCTTACCTTGCCATTACGCAAAACGATCAGGATGTGATGCTGTCATCGAAAATTGCTGCGCGTTTGGAATATGTGGTACCCAGTGGAAGAATGGTACGAAAGGGACAAATTGTGGCACGATTGGATAATACAAGCGTTGAATCCGGAAAAAAGAGTGTCATTTCTCAATTAGCAGCAGCCGAAACTGCTCTCAAGAATCTCAAAGCAACACACAAGAGAACCTTAGAATTACTGGCAGTGAAAGGCGCTTCCATTGAGCAATCGGAACGCGAAGAAAGTAGTTTGGCTGAGTTGGAAGCTAAAGTTGAATCGTTGAAACAAAATTTGAACGATGTCAACAACACCTTGACTTATGCTACTATTGCAGCTCCGACAGATGGTATTGTTTCCAAAAACTTTCTCAATGTTGGCGATATGGCAATGCCCGGGCAACCTGTTGTCAGCGTTAGCGCCAACAAAGATTTTTATTTGATGGTTTACGTACCTTCCAATTTGAAAGTCTATGGAGTTGAAGTCAATAACCAATCCTACACAGCCACGCCACTCAACACGACGATGAATGGATTGGAAGCTTACAAAGTAAATGTGGATGTTTCCGGTATGACGACAGGTGAAAAAACGGAAGTAAATGTTGTTGTTTTTCAAGGCAATGGTATTGAACTACCCTTTGATGCCATTCTGAATCGTAATGGAGAAAATTATGTTTTGGTGAAGAATCAAAATAAAGCAGTACCGGTACAAGTCACTATAATCCAAAGCGGCGACGAAGGAGCCGTAGTAAGTAACAATGAATTGCAAGGAAAAGAACTCGTAGTGGCTAAACAAGACATTTTGTTAAACTTGTTAAGCGGTGCAACCATAAAAACAGAGGAGGAATAAATTATGTTTGATTATTTTTACAAACGACCTTATACCCTCTATTCGCTGATCACGGCATTTTTCATTGTGGGGCTGATCGCTCTGATCACGCTTCCCAAGAACTTGTTTCCTGACTCAACGCCTCCTGAAGTAGTGGTCATAACCCAAATCCCGGGCGCTACTGCTCAAGTATCGGCGAATACGGTTTCAAAACCCATTGAACAAGAAATTGCTCGTCTTGGGTTAGTTACAGACGTTAGTTCGGTGAATGTGGCAAATTTCTCGATTGTCAAAGCCGAATTCTCTTATAAAAAAGGATTGAATGCTGCTGCTGTGGATGTATCCAATGCGCTTTCTATTGCAAAAGCCAATCTGCCTGCCGGCGTCAACCCTGCTATTTACACCGTAGGCGATTTTACGCTACCTGTGGATGTTATTGCGCTTTCTCCCAAAGACAGTACCATGTCATTAGGCGATATTCGTAAAATTGCCGACAGTTACATCAAACCTTATCTTTTGAGTTTGGGATTTGGAAATGTCGAAGTATTTGGAGGCTACCAAACTTCTATCAATGTGGAAGTTGACCCCTTTAAAGCTAAAGCATATAACGTTGATTTTCAAACCGTGTCTCAAGCTATTCAGACATTGAATCACGACATGCCTATCGGCTTTATGAAAGGAGAAAACAACTTCTACACCCTTACCTTCTACGGTGAAAAAGATGAAGTGGAGCGATTGAAACAGCTCAATGTTTTACCAAACGTGCATTTAGCCGACATTGCCACAGTCAGTTGGGGATTTGATAAACGCATGAGCGGTTATATTGGTAATGGAAAGCCATCCATTGCATTAGCTATTGAACGTGCTCCCGGAGGCAGTGTACTCGACGTTAGTAATGCGGCTCGTGCAGCTATGAAAAAGCTAAAATCACAATATCCAAATATTCAATTTCAAATATCCGATACACAGCGCGATTTGATTCAATTGTCCAATAGCAACATGTTAGTTGCTCTGCGGGATGCTATTTTCTATACGTTGATTGTGATTCTCTTTTTCCTTGGCAATTTCAAAGCCATTATTGCAGCGGCTATAACCATTCCGATGGTATTCTTCTCGACAATGGCTGTAATTTGGCTGACAGGAGGCAGCCTCAACATTGTAATTTATACAGCCATTATCCTTGCCCTGGGGATGTTGACCGACAACGCGGTGGTGGTGCTCGAAAATATTGAACGGCACCTTACCGAATTGAAAGAAGATTTGCAAACAGCCATTCAAAAGGGAACAAAAGAAGTCATCGGGCCAATTTGGTCAGGAACGTTGGCTACCATTGCCATTGTGTTCCCGCTGATGTTTGTGGGTGGATTCCCTCAAAAAATATTCCAACCGCTAATCTTCACGTTGATTATCGCTCTTTTGGTCTCATTTTTCTTGTCCATCACGTTTATTCCCAAATTATTGGAAATGCTCTACAAAAAGGGTGTGCGGAAGTCGAAAGTGGAATTGTGGTTTGACAAAGTGTACAACAACTCGCTGGGACGTCTTATCGAACCCTATGTTGGTGTGATACGTTATTCCAATACTAAAAATAAACTTTGGCGACGGATGTTGTTATCGGTTGGTGTGCTGGTAATTTTATTGTTCAGCTTTAAAACCATCATGCCAATCATTGGGCGCGATGCCATGCCGCCCATGGATACCGGTATCATCAAGGCACAAGTAAAATTCAGTTCTAATGAAACTGTCAATAGCGCAGAAGCTAAGTTGCAACCTTTCTTAGATTGGCTTCAAAAACAACCGTGGGTGGTCAGATCTTCGGTGGCATTGGGTAATGAAAAAGACGTAATGAGCCTGGGCAGTGGCAATTTGCCTTCGGAAGCAACCATGACCATCGATTGCGTCGATCGTTTCCATCGCAAACAGACAGTTTGGCAACTTGAAAATACCATTCGCGATAAGTTAGCCGCTTTAGAAGGGGTGAAACAAAATGATGTGTTCGATTTTGGCGCTACTGCCTTATCAACTATCAAAGCACCGTTGGATGTGCGCCTTGAGTCTCCTTTCTTAGATGGGTTGCCTTCTAAAGCCCTTCAAGTGCAACAAGCTTTGAGAGATGTGCGGGGCCTTACTTCCTTATCGACCAGTTGGAATAAGGATTTCACCGAAATTGTGCTCAATATCGACGAAAACAAGGCATTAAGCTATGGGATCACTCCCTATCAAATCGCTATGCAAATTCCTGTCAGAGGACAGATTGTAGGGTTAAATGCCGATTTGCAGTCGTTGACAGAACAACCGCTGAGGCTCTATTTGAAAGGGAAATTCGGGTCTGACATTCAATCAATTCGCCTTCTGCCAATAAATACTCCGATGGGGGAAGTGCCTTTAGCACAGCTGGCAACCGTTTCAACCAATTTGACTTATGCCAAGATTGAACGGGATCAGTTGATGTATAGCGTCGATGTCAATGGGTATCGTTCGTTTCGTCCGGTAAGTAAAATTACAGCCGATGCCGAACAAGCTCTCAAAAACATCAAAACCGATGCCGACGTTCAAATCACGCAACAAGGTGATGTGATTCAAATTAATGACAGCACTTCACGCATGCTTAAAGCGATTGGGTTTGGTGTCATCATCCTGATCATGGTGCTCATTTCGATCTATCGCTCCGTGAAAATGTCGTTCATCATGATCGCCGTGTTGCCACTTTCACTGATTGGTGCGGCATGGGGTATGTTGTTGTTTGGCAAACCAAGCTGTATGCCAAGTCTTCTGGGAATTTTGCTGCTTTTCGGGATCATTATAAAGAATGCGGTCTTGCTCATTGACTTCTATCAGAAGTACAAGGAGAGTGGCGAATCACCCTACGATAGTGCGGTGGAAAGTGTGCGTATTCGTTTCCGCCCTGTTATGATGACGGCTTTTGGTACCATTGCCGGCATGATTCCTATTGCTCTGCAACAGGCTGTTGGATTGGAACGTTTGAGTCCTTTAGCCGATGTTGCCATTGGAGGTTTGCTGATTGGTACGTTGTTGACGTTGATTTATGTCCCGATGTATGCCTACATTGTGGACACGAAGAAACCCAAGAAAGCGAAATTTAAGACCGCGAATTCCGCTTCAGACGTCTAACTGATTTGATTATTGTTAAATTAATCCTGTAAACGAGGTTGTTCCCATAAATGAGACAACCTCGTTTAAGCTCACTTTCAAATAATCGCCATGCGATATAATTCGTTGATTGATTGACAATAAATCTCTATTTCTTTGATCGTAATAAATATATTCTGAATTCATTTCTTTTGTTTTTATTTGGTTTTAGTTTATCCTAAAATAGGCTACTTTTGATTCGTTATTTTACGAAATACGAAATGTGGTTTGTCGTTGCAGAAACAACAATTCATTACCCTGTTCAACGGATTAAGTTGCTGCTATACCAAAATACTGATTCGTCTGCCACGTGCTTATATGATCTACTATTTGATGTTTTAAAAATAAGAACATTGCCGATGATTTTCCATTACCCGGGTTACAATTTCGCAACATTTGAATTAACTGAAAGATTATGCTCAAATGTTATGACGACGCCGAAGTTTGTAGTAAATGAAATAGTGTCGCTCAAATGAACGCGTTTCATCCATGGATGAGTTGAAAAAATTAATCACAACCTGATTTACACATGAAGCCAATTACCATTTTCAGTCTGTTCTTTTTGTTACTTGTTGGAGCTGCTTGTCACTCTCAATCAACCAAACCGGGTGCAACGCTTTTGTCGCATTCTCCGGCAAAGGTTGCTGTCTATTATTTCCATTTCAAACAGCGTTGTTCTACTTGCTGGGCAGTAGAAAACAATGCCAAAGATGCCGTGTTATCGCTTTATCCAAAACAAGTGAAACAAGGCATTGTATCGTTTGAAAGTGTGAATTTAGATGATGCTTCCACGCAATCATTAGCCAAAGTATTGAAGATTGAGGGGCAATGCTTAGTGGTAGTGGCTAATGGGAAAAAGGTAGATTTAACTGGAAAAGGTTTTTTATATGCCGACCATCCTGAGAAAATGAAAGCAGAACTTCAGGAAGTCATTAATCCACTTTTATAACTCGATTGAATCATGGATTTCTTGCATTCCATCCTTGAAAATTCACAATACACTTGGCTGACTGCCTTTGTTTTGGGGTTGTTGACCGCCATCAGTCCATGTCCGTTGGCTACCAATATTTCTGCCATTGGGTTTATCAGTCGCGATATTTCCAATCAGAAACGTGTATTTATCAATGGGCTGGTTTATACGTTGGGAAGAGCCATTACCTATATTGGCTTAGCCGTCATTCTATATTTCGGTGCCAATCAATTGAATATTTCCATGATTTTTCAGGGCTGGGGAGAGAAGCTCATAGGTCCCTTGTTGATAATCATTGGACTTTTTATGTTGGATGTCATTAAGTTGCGTTTCCCTGAATGGTTAAACTTCACCGAACGTATGGGAGAGAAGAACAAGAAAGGTTACCTGAATACGTTGTTGCTGGGTATTGTGTTCGCGATGGCATTTTGTCCTTACAGCGGGGTTCTCTATTTTGCCATGCTGATTCCCATCACCATAGCCAGTGCAAGCGCTCTTTATTTGCCTTCAGTTTTTGCTATTGGGACAGGTTTGCCGGTGATTGTTTTTGCCTGGTTGTTGGCTTTTGCCGTAGGAAATTTAGGTGACGCCTATCACAATGTGAAAGTGTTTGAGTTGTGGTTTCGACGTGTCATCTCGGTTGGGTTTATTGGCGTAGGAGTATATTATTCCGTGCTTGCATTTATGTGAGCCATTTTATTTGTGTTAATATAACAGATTATTATTAAGCAACATACATCAAGTAACGCTTAATTTTGAAACAGAAGAATCGTATATTGATTTGAATCAATAAATCATTTAATGAGTATAGCAATGGAAACAACCAAATTTCAAATTCCGGAATGGGCATTTACCTTTCATGGCCACAAATGTCCGTTTATGCCAATCGGCTATCGCATGGGAACCTTAGCCCTACGCAAATTAGGTGTTGAACGCTGTAAAGATCACGAAATGCACGTGTTCTCCGAAATGGGTGTTGGTCACCCGCAAGGTTGCATGCAGGATGGCATCATGTCGGCTACCGGCGCAACGTTCGGCAAAGGAATGATCGACAAATTGTATTATGGGAAAGTAGCTGCCACGTTCTGGTATCCCGGCGTCAAAGGCGCCGTGCGTATTTTCTTACGCAATGAATTTCAAGACAAACTGGCTCCTCACGAATTTTTCGACTACCGCAAAAAAGGCATTGAACCTTCACAGATTCCTGAAAATGTGTGTGATGATATCATCAACATGGTACTCACGGCTACAGAGGAAGAGTTGTTCATTATCACTGAAATTCCTGACTTTATTTACAAACCCGTGAAAGGTTCTTTTGCTAAAGCAAAATGCGAAATATGTGGCGAGTATGTTTTCGAACGGTATCTCCGCGTGATAGATGGCAAGAAAGTCTGTATTTCATGCGCCGGACATGAGCCTGATGAGAAAGTGTCTTATGCGCCGACATATAAGAAAAGCTGAATAAACAGAGTTTTCAGCAAATCCTTCTAATGTGTGAAACGAGCATTTAATCAGGATTAAACCCCGGAAAATGCAGTGGGGTTACAAGCTCAAGGAGATATTAAAATAATGAACTATTTCGAGTTACTATATGCAAGTTCAACACATCCTTAGGTTAGAAAAATAAAAACAAACGTATGAAATCCCCATGTTTTACTAAACACCAATGGGCATGAAAATAAAGCAACAGGAGATTAGCTTCGCTGATTTCGCAAGCTCAATTCCATTTGTCCATTAAAATCAAAATTATTTACAAATGAAAAACAAACACTCCCTTATTCCCGTCCTTATGTTGTTCGTTGCTGCCTTGTGGATTTTGCCACTCTCAGCTCAATCGTCGAATCAACAGAAAAAACCAATGAATGAGACTATTAAAAAATCGCCCCATTACAAGGTCACTTTTATCGAATTGGGATCAGTACGTTGTATTCCTTGTCAAAAGATGCAACCCATTATGAAATCAATCCGGGAAAAGTACCCGACCCAAGTAAATGTGATTTTCTACGATGTGTGGACAAAAGAAGGACATCCTTTTGCCCAACAATACAACATCGATGTCATTCCGACACAAGTTTTCTTAGATGCCAACGGAAAAGAATTTTACCGTCATCAGGGCTATTTCCCTGAAGATGAACTGATCAAAATCTTGCAAACTAAAGGAGTTCGATAAAAATTAAAGCAAGTGGAATCAACAAAAGTTTCTTTGTGGAAGATTTTTTCAGCCTACCTAATGGTTGGATTGACAGCTTTCAGCATGGCCATTCTTCAAAAACTTAAATCGCTTGTAATTCGCAATAAATGGTTGAGTGAAGAAGAGATGAACGAAGGACTTGCTCTGGTGCAACTTTATCCCGGTCCAATTATGGTTGACTTCACAGCGTATGTTGGTTATAAGCTGCGTGGAGTAGCGGGGGCTGTTGCAGCCACTGTCGGCTTTATTCTTCCTTCGTTTTTCATGATGCTGGCGTTGTCTTTCTTGTATTTTTCTGCAAGCAACTTAGCGTGGATTCATTTGGTATTTTCCGGCCTGGAGGCTCTCGTCATCGGAGTAATCTTTAATGTCACCCTCGACATGGGAGCGAAAGTTATCAAAGGAAAAATTGAAGCGGTGATTGCTTTATTGGCTTTTGCTGTGCTTTTATTCAAAATCAATTCAATATGGGTCGTTTTAGTTTCGCTTGCTCTTGGCGCACTGTTTATTCGTTCAAAAGCAAAAACAGCAACCATCCCGGCCTCTAAAACATTTCTTCCTTTGCAACGTTGGATAGGAATTTCTTTTGTATCGCTTGTTGTACTACTTGTGGCTGTATTTTCATGGTTTCTCAAGTCGGATGTCGCTTCCCTTGCACTATCATTATTCAAGATTGGCTCTGTGGCATTCGGGAATGGGACAACCATTATACCGCTTATTCAAACCGATGTGGTAAATGGGCATCATTGGTTGACAATGAGTCAATTTGCAGACGGCATTGCCTTAGGTCAAATAACGCCAGGCCCGTTTTTAATCACCTCAACTTTTATTGGGTATAAAATGGGAGGAGTGTTTGGCGCAGCGCTTGCCACGTTTGCCATGTTTTCTCCGTCGTTTGTTATGACGCTCATTTTTACCGAATTGTTTGTTCATATCAGAAATCTGAAGGCAATTCGTGGCGCGTTGGCCGGTGTTCTGGCTTCGTTTGTGGGGATGTTATCCTTTGTTATTTTAGACCTATCAACGGCGATCTTGAAAACGCCGGCTTCTTTTGCGATGACTGCACTTGCTTTTATTGCAGTGCGATGGTTTAAGTTGGATGTGATCTGGGTTTTTACCGGTGGATTAGTTTTGTGGATCGGACTGGTTGCAATGAAAATAGTGTGAAAAAATTCCTGAAATTTTATACCTATAGTCCTGAAAACATATGCCATTAATCATTTATTCACGATTTGAAAAATCAAGATTTCTGTAGTTTTTCACCCTATTTGAAGAAAACGTAATTTGGGAATGTATCTTTGTAATCAAGGAATATGATACATGCTTTTTTATAATTAATAAGTGATCGGTCACTTGCTATATAAATATCAATAAATCATATAGATATGAATGATAAATTTGACGTCATTGTTATTGGTGGCGGTCCCGGAGGAACTCCTGCGGCAATGCAATTGGCTGCAAACGGGAAAAAAGTTTTGTTGGCAGAGGAATCGGGCAAACTCGGGGGCGCTTGTTTGTTTGTCGGATGCATCCCTTCCAAGATTATCAAACATGGAGCCGATGTTTTCATTGCTCAACATCAGAACCATGCTCACAAGACGAAGTTGTCGCATGAAGAACTAACCGAAACATGGCAATCGATTCGGCATGAAATGGATCGAATCCTGAATGGGAGATCCAATGCAGCCATTAATCAGGTCAGCCAGATGCCGATCACATTTGTGGCAGGTAAGGTACGCTTTATATCGAATAAAGAAATTGAAATCAACAATATCCGGTATTGGTTTGACAAAGCCATTATTGCCACCGGCTCGCATTCGTTTGTACCGCCTTTCAAAGGGAACGAGATAAAAGAGGTGTTGACTAATGAAGTGTTATTTAATCAACCTACATTGCCATCGTCCATGCTCATTGTTGGCGGTGGGCCGATAGGCATCGAGTTGGCGCAGATGTTGAATAAACTACAGGTTAAATGCACCGTTGTGGAGATGATGCCGGGTTTATTGTCGGGCGTGGTGGAACCTGAATTTGCCGAAGGTATTACAAAAAAATTGCAAGCGACAGGAATTGACGTACATACACATGCAAAAGTAGAAGAGATTAATAAGATTGACGGTAAGTTTCAAACCGTTTTTATGGATGCAGAAGGGAAACAACAAGAATTGCTCACGGAGAAAGTGTTGGTGGTAACAGGCAAAGTTCCTTCGTTGGAGGGACTGAATTTAGAAGCTACCGGCGTTCATTTTGAGCGGAATGGCATTGTTGTGAATGAATTTTTAGAGACTTCGGTCAGTGGTATTTATGCAACAGGCGACGTGGTGTTGGGTGGTCCCAAGTTTGCTCACACAGCGACGTATGAAGCACACATTGCGGCTACCAATATTCTGCGGGGGAATATCAACAAGACTTGTTTTTCCAAAAACTCATGGGTCTTATTTTCCGATCCCGAAATAGCTGCCGCGGGTTTTACCGAAGCAGAAGCCGTGAAGGCAGGCTTTGAGGTTGTGACCGGTATGTATGATTACAAAGTAGATGCTACTGCGCAAATTAGCGGCGATGAGTTCGGTTTCTTGAAATTCATCGTCAATCGGCACACTCAGGAGATTCTGGGCGTTCATATCTTTATCAATGGAGCTGCTTCGTTAAGTGGCGAGGCTTCATTGATTGTCTCTAAGAAATTGACATTGAAGGATGTGGCTTGCGCAATTTATCCGCATCCAACTTTAACAGAGGCATTTGGCGTGCTGGCATTGAGAATGCTTTCGGATATTAAATTCAGCGAGCAAACAACGATTAAATAGTGCTTTGAAAAGAAAATTCGAAGTTAAATCTGCTTTATTCATTATTGGAAGGCATAAACAAGGTAGTTAAAAGCAGTCAGTAAGAACCTGAATATATGAATTTTGAGGAAGCTACAGGAAGATACGAAGTTAAGGAAGATATGAGGATGTTCCATTGCCAATTAGATTTCTTCAGGACATAACACATTGACCATTTACCAAGAATTAGTAGATTGCCAATTGCCTTAATTCCTTCTGCCTTAAACTCCTTCAACCTTTGGCTTTATTGTCGTAATTACCATTAATTATTAAGTGCTTATTATTCATCTAAAAATTAGAAGTATGAAAAGATTAATTGTTATTTCGTTTGTTTTTGCATGTTCGATGAGTTTAGTAATGGCTCAATCGACATCCGAAAAAAGAGTTTCGCCTTTAACGGTGGGAGCCTTTGGCGGCTTAAATATCCCTGATTTAACCGGAGGCGGTGGTAACCCGTTAAGTTCAGGCTGGTCTTCCCGATCAGGCATTGCTTACGGCTTAACCTTCAATTGGAATACGGGGACACACTTTGCATGGCAAGCCGATGTTCTCTATTCGAGCGAAGGTGGTCAGCGGAATGGATTGCAGGCATTTATGGCTAATCCTGACCCAACAACACAATCTGTTATGCCATATTTATATGCAAATATTAAGAATGCATCAGAACTAAATTATTTAGAGATACCGATTATGGGTAAATTCTTAATTCCGGTTACGAAAACCTCTAATTTTTATGTTGATTTTGGCCCTTATGTAGGTATTCTACTGAATGCAAAACAAATTACAAGTGGGTCAAGTCCTGTGTATGGAGATATGGCTGGAACAATCCAAATTGGAGGTACGAAAAGTTTTGATGCCAGTACAGACATTACGAATCAAATCAATACGATCAATTTTGGTTTGACAGGTGGCTTTGGATTCTCTCAGGCAGTTGGTTTTGGCTCTGTTTTTCTTGATTTCCGCGGAGCGTATGGGTTGACAACTATTCAGAATAATTCGCAAAATGGAGATAACCACACCGGGAATCTGTGTATCTCGTTAGGCTACTCCATTCCATTGTAATCAACTATGCATTTAGACAAGCCACATCACAAGAAATAACGGCAACTCCAAACTTGTCTCTCCTAAAAGATTGTGGTGATCGAAACTGTATTGAATCTTTTTCCTCAATGATATATTACACAGAGATAGCTTCTCTTGAAAAGAGGCTATCTCTTTTGTGATATAACCAGTCTCCGATTAGCACGGAATGAACCTTGTCTCGTCCAGAACATTGTTTACAGATTTCATTGTCAATTGTTTCCTAACTTCCTTAACTTCTTATCTCCCTGTAACTTCCGGATTGACAATTGTCCATTGCTTTTTCATTTATCGCTAACCACTCACTATTTACCATTCCACTACAAATCACTTAACAAAAAATCTTTCAAATGCATTTGTTCAATTCCATTATAATTACTCCCTGCATTGTATTCATCCATCGTAATCACATATTTACGATAGTTATCGCCAATTTTCAATAAATTTCCAAATTCCCGATTCACTGTACTTTCGTCAGCAAGCATATATGCAACCTGAACATAGATAATTTTCCCATCTTTTTCGGCCACGAAATCAACCTCTGTTGCGCCCAATTGCCCTACATATACTCTATATCCTAATCGAATTAAATGGAGGTAAACAGTGTTTTCCATCACTTTGTTGATATCTTTTCTTCTGTCAAAGCCACGAATACAATTCCGAAGCCCTATATCTTCGAAATAGTATTTTTCTCCCACTTCAAAAATCCGTAACCCTGCAATATCATAACGCGGCACCTTGTAAACAAAAAATGCAGCGGAAAGAGGTTTCAAATAATTCAACACGGCTTGTGTTGTAACCGAGGTGCGTTGCGATTTCAAATACTTGGCTATATTGTTAGCCGAAAACTGATTGCCAACATTATCAGCAAGAAATTCCACTAAGTTTTCTAAAAACGTGATATTGCGAATTCCCTCACGAGCCACAACATCTTTCAACAAAATAGTCGAATACACATTACGCAAGTACTCATACACGGTGATAACGTCCAATCCTATCACTTTCAAAAATGGCATCCCGCCAACAGTAAGATACTTATTCAGATTTTCCGTCGAATTAGCCAATTGGAAGAAATTCAAAAACTCATCATAACCCAATGAATGAACGGTAAATTCAATGTATCTCCCAGCTAAAAAAGTAGTCAATTCTCCCGAAAACATGTTGGCATTGCTTCCACTACAAAATAGATCGCAACAATTTTCAGCGAGTAAACTCCGCAACGCTTTCTCAAAATGCACGATCTCTTGTATCTCATCCACGAAAAGATAATTTTTGACGCCATCTCTCAAATGATCCTTTACGAAATGATACAAGATGTCATCATCCGTAATATGTTCGTATGGATTTAGCTCTTTATTGATGTAAATGATATTAGCTGATGCGTCTGTTTGCCTTATATCCTCTATCAATTGAAAAAGGATATAGCTTTTCCCCACTCTACGCTGCCCCGAGATCACTTTTATGATCGCTTTATCTATAAACGGCTTTATCCGCTCTGTATAGATCGGACGGGGGATAAAGGGTCTTGTACTTAATATTTCATCTATCATAATAGATATACTTGAGAGTAAATTTAAATCTGTCTATTATAATTGGCAAATATACAAACAAAATCCTTTCCATCACTCATCATTTGTATCACCTTGAAAATTGGGTACTCTTCTCATTGTCAACTGCCATCACAAGGCTGAAGACTAAAGGTGTTAAGAATGAAGGGATTAAATAATACGCTAATATGTCAATTGCCAATGGAATATGCAGTTGTTAAAGGACTCAATTACTCAGCTATTCAAGTATTCAGGCATCAACAAAGAGGCAATAGGGAACTGACCACTAACAATTAACCATTAATCATTCACCCACCGCTAATTTTCAGATTTCATTGTCAATTGTCAACTGTCAATTTTTTTCGCTTACCATTAACCGCTATTTAATGCAGCTTAAAATATTTCTTTTTGAAAAGCACATAGACAACGGATAGCGCTACACACACCGCCGAAAGATACAGATAACCGTGCGACGAAAACGCCAATAATCCTACGGCTATCAAGGCTTGCAACACCATATAGAGAGACGACACCGCCACATGCGGAATTTTTAACTCATTGGCCATGATCTGAAAAACATGCTTTCGATGGGCTTCAAAAATATTTTCTTTCAACACGATCCGATGCACTATGGTTAAGATGGTATCAACTCCATACACAGCCAATAAAACAAGGTAGCTGTAATCACCCGTTTTAATAATTAACTTTCCTAATAGAAACACCAGAATAAAGGCCACGGAAATAGCGCCCACATCGCCTGCAAAACATTTGGCTTTCGTACGAAAATTAAAGAACAGGAAGATGATCAATGCGAGCATCAAAACAAACAGAAATCCAGTATCGACAAAAACAACCTGATGGCTGTTGATATACCACAATGCACCCACTACCACCAAACTATACCCTCCGGTAATGCCATTGATGCCATCCATAAAATTATACGCGTTCAATATACCTGTGCAAAACACGATAGCGATAATCGTAAAATACCAGGGATACGAATACAAACCCCATTGATAAAAAAGGAAAGCCATGGCAACAAAATGCACCAGCAACCGAAGCTTCGTGGATTGAGGACGAATATCATCGGCAAAACTCACGAAGGATATCAAGGTCAGGCCCGCAAAAAACCACGGATATTGAAAACCTTCCAATAGAAAATAGAGCATCACTCCCACGTAAAATACAATACCTCCACCACGCAAGGTAATGCGCGTATGCGAACTCCGCTCATTCGGCTTA
>DAIDKM010000029.1 GCA_027450045.1 Paludibacter sp.
AGGAGATTCAAGAGTTGGAGGTCTGGAATATATTCTCAATTCTGGTGGGCAAATAAATTTTGCTATTAAATCAATGAAATGGCCTGGTTTAGCAGCTGTTGAAGTTTCTTTAATAACAATAAATAAGAAAAAAGAAAGAGTAAATTCTATTTTAAATAACGTTAAAGTTGATACAATTAATTCTTATTTGGAAAACTCAGAAATTCTTTTGTCTCCAGAAAAACTGTCTATTTCTTCAAATTTAGGATTTATGGGAAGTAACGTTTTAGGGAGTGGTTTTATTCTTGAGAATGAAATAGCAACTAAAATGATCAATGAAAATCCCAAAAACGACAATGTAATTTTTGATTTCTTGAATGCTGATGATATTAATAACTCTCCATCTCAAAGTCCGAGTAGAAAAATTATAAATTTCTTTGATTGGCCTCTTGAATATTGTGAAGTAGAATATCCTGATTGCATTAAAATAATTCGTAGTAAAGTAAAGCCAGAAAGAGACAAAGTTAATAGAGAAACATATAGAGAAAATTGGTGGCATTATGCCGAAAAAGGAGTCAATCTATATAAAGCTATAAAACCACTTTCAAGATATCTTGTAGTACCATTTACGACAAAATACTTAACGTTCATCTTTAAATCTGGTGATGTTGTGATTTCTCATGCTGGCGGTGCAATTGCTTTTGAAGATTTTAAATCATTTTCATTCGTAAGCAATACATTTCACGAGCAATGGTCATGGTTAAATAGTTCCACGATGGGAGGAAATACTTTGAGATATACTCCTTCCTCTGCATTAGCAACATTCCCTTTCCCACAACACCTGACCGCTACCCAAGAGCAAAAACTCGAACAAATCGGTGAAGCCTATCACGAGCATCGTCGACAGTTGATGTTGAAAATGCAGTTGGGGTTAACCAAGACCTATAATGCGTTTCATGCGCGGGAGATTACAAACCTGACAGGTTTTGAAAACCTGTCAGGTTTAGACAAAAAGACGATAGAAAAGAAATACGGCAAGGAAGTTTGGAATTTGTGGAATCACCTGCAGAAAACCGAAGGCACCTGTTCACTGGAAGAAGCCGTTGCCGGTATTGTAGAACTCCGCCGCCTGCATGTGCTTATGGATGAAGCGGTACTGGAGGCGTACGGCTGGGACCTCCCCCTAACCCCCTCACAAGAAGGGGGAACGAAGAGCGGCATCGCACTTCGCCACGATTTCTACGAAGTGGATTATCTGCCAGAAAATGACCGCGTGCGCTACACCATTCACCCCGATGCCCGTAAGGAGATACTGAAACGTCTGCTGGAACTGAATCACAAAATCCATGCCGAAGAAGTGGAAGCGGGGTTGTGGGAAAAGAAGTCGAAGGGATATAAAGCTGCGGGTAAAAAAGGGGGTGTGGTGAACGAGGAACAAGCAGAATACGGCGGGTTGTTTGGGTATGGAGGGTTATTTGATAATGTAATAGAGGAGGAGTAAAGATTATTGTATTCAGCTTATAGCATATTTGCATTTAATAACCCCCCAAGGCTATAAACACATTAAATAACCCGTACAGGTTATGACTAAACAAAATAACCTGTAGCGATACTTGCAAAGTAAGACTAATCGAAAATTAAATAATTCAAAAACAATAAAATAATGGAGACATGTGGCGTCATAACTGGCGATTTAGTAAAATCGCGTAAAATCAGAAATGAAGATGTTGAGTCCGTGATTGAATCATTAAAGGACTGTTTTTCAATTTGGGGATCTACGAAATGCTACAGATCATAAGAAAACAGAGTATATAATCATTGGAACATTATTGAGTTTTGTATTTGCAATTGGAATAGGACTGGCATATAAAGTCATTTATCAACATTAAATTCGAAATTAGCCACATGGAACATTCAAATTCAACCGACAAAAATAATCGCCTCCGCAGGGAAAACGAGGAAAAGAAAAAGAGATTAGAAGAACAATTTGGTGCGGACTACTGGTACAATTCCGATGAAAGCACGTTTTCTCCGGAAATAGAAAGTCAGTTTCTGGATCATATCATGGCATTCGAGAATGCGTTTCAATCAAGTAAGCAAATTAAATTGTACGATTTTTTGGAACAACCAGCCTTTCGCAAGGTAGAAGAGTTGACTAATGCCGAAGTTACCGAAGAATTAAGTCGAATAATGGAACTGATGAACAAAAAAATGGTTTATCTGGATACAATTTGTGAAGTAGATGACAGCGAATTGTATCGGTTTATTACCGAAGAATTATTTTTTGAAGAGAAAGATGACATACCTATTCCCGGTATGATAACGCACTATACTTACGAAGAGTTTCATCCCAATCATGAACACGATATCCGAAATCATTCAATTGATTTTGTACGTTCATTTCTTGATAAAGAAAGTGGCTATTATACAACTTTTATGACAGGTGAAGCTGAAAAAGCTGACTGGCATCTTCATTTCCGTGAGGCATTCAGCTTTTTTCATCTCAATGATTTCATCATTAAAGAATTGGAATTTGACACAGAAAAAGCAAGGGTTCAGTTCGATTGTGATTTTGTGGGAGAAGTTGAAGGTTCCGAGAAATCGCTTCATTTTTTGGGAGCGGGAGAATTGATGCTGCTGTATCAATGGGATTTTTGGTGTGTCGATAAGATAAACTTCCCGAAGAGTACAGTTTGTTAAACGTCTTTTTATCTGATAGTGACAGCTTCACTCGAAGTGAAGCCGTCACTAAACTGAATGTTATCCATTTATTGGTATGATATAAAAAATCATGAAAACCGGAATAAAAATATTTGAAGAACGAAAAGTTCGAACCGTATGGGATAACGAAACAGAGGAGTGGTATTTCTCAGTTATCGATGTAATTGAAGTGCTGACAGATTCGGACCGTCCGCGCAAGTACTGGAACGACTTAAAGAAAAAACTACAAAAAGAAGGAAGTGAGTTGTCCGAAAAAATCGGACAGTTGAAGATGAAAGCTCCCGATGGTAAAATGCGACAAAGCTGTATTGAAAAAATGGAATTATTTACTTCTATCTTGCTAAATAGAAATAGAATATGAAAAATAAGATTCAACTGTTTGAAGAAAAAAAAGTCCGCACGGCATGGGACGAAGCAACGGAAGAATGGTATTTTTCGGTGGTGGATGTAGTGGATGTATTAACAGATAGTCCCAATCCGAGAAAATATTGGAGTGTGCTAAAAACTCGTCTTAAAAAAGAAGGCAGTGAGTTGACTACAAACTGTAGTCAACTGAAAATGGTCTCAGCCGATGGAAAAAAATATCTTACGGATGTGGTTTCCACCGAGCAGCTTTTCCGGTTGATTCAATCCATACCGTCACCAAAAGCCGAACCATTTAAACTTTGGATTGCTCAGGTAGCTAAAGAACGCTTAGATCAGATGCAAGATCCGGAATTGTCGATAGAGCAAGCCATGATGGACTACAAACGGTTGGGGTATTCCGACAATTGGATTAATCAACGCCTGAAAAGCATTGAAATACGCAAAGACCTGACCGATGAATGGAAATCAAGGGGATTGGAAGAAGGGTTGCATTTTGCTACTCTTACTGATATTATATACAAAACCTGGGCAGACAAATCGGCCAGGGAATACAGGCAATTTAAAGGGTTGAAAAAAGAAAATTTGCGTGATAATATGACGAATACGGAGCTGGTGTTGAATATGTTGGCAGAGCTTTCTACTACACGCATATCGGAAACGACGAACCCGGATTCAATGGAAGAACATGAAAAGGTTGCAAAACAAGGCGGTGAAATAGCCCGTAATGCCCGACTGGAACTTGAAGCAAAAACAGGCGAGAAAGTAATATCACCATTGAATGCAAAAAAAGGAATTTTGAAAAACAACAAAGGTGATATTGACTAAGTTTGAAGCAATGACAAAGGAATAAACGAAACAGCCATTTACAATATCATGAAAACAGTACATACTTCGGATTGGCATTTGGGGAGAACAAAGGAAGCGATCTAATCGCGCAGTAAAAGCTGGAATTAAATGAAAATATGGTATGTAACGAAAAAGACCAAAACAAATGAACGACCACATAGATTATATCGAGAATTCACACGATTTTGATGCAAAAATATTGACTAATGAGGAAATAGCCCAATTGGGAAAGAGGCTGGTAGATGTCGAAACAGGGATTGACGATAAGAAAAAAGCATTGGGAATTTTGGCTCACCGGGGCGATTTGCAAGCTTATGGTTACCTGAAACAATATGCAGAGCAGCCTGATAGAGAATTGGAAGAATGGGCAAAACTCGCATTGGGAGAGTGTACCTTGTTTTTGCATGGTGACATTTGTGGTGATGATGATTCGGACTTTGTGTTTACCGGTGTAGGAAAAAATAATAATATGTTGCGCATTTACCTGATGGTTTTACCTCACGAAGGGAAGCATTTTGAAGTCTGGCAACATGCTATTATTGAGAAGGAAATGACTTATGTAGCTCGTGATTTGGAATGCGAGTCGGTAGAATGGTTTGATTGTAACCCGCATTATGTCGGATTTTCAGTACTGATACCAGTAACCATATCTATCGCTCAATTTATAGAAAAAGGTATTGCTGCATGTAATGAATTTGGAGATTTTGTAATGGAAGAATATTATTGCGAAAGCGGGATTCCCCATGAGAAAGAAATTGAAGAGATTATTCAAATAGTTCGATATGGTGAAAATGAGACTCATGTAGAATCCGAACAGAATCCATTTTAATGATCATTTGAAGTTTTATAGGACTCAGCATTCATTATTCCGGCAACATTATAGAAAAAATATTTTAATGATAGATACAAATGGCAAAACGGATAAACCAACCTGTTGAAGAATTCAATGAAATACTGCTTTACACCACACCCAACGGCAAGGTAAAAGTAGAAATGTATTTGCATGACGAAACGATTTGGCTCACGCAACAAAAAATAGCCGATCTTTTTGGCGTAGATAGAACTGTTGTAACTAAACATTTAGGGAATATATTCAAAACAGGAGAACTAAACGAACAAGTGGTATGTGCAAAATTTGCACATACCACTCCACACGGTGCTATTAAAGGAAAAACGCAGGAGTCGGTAACAAAATATTATAACCTTGATGCAATTATTTCGGTTGGATACCGTGTAAATAGCACCCAGGCAACAGCATTTCGTATATGGGCTACCGAACGGTTGAAAGAATATATTATAAAGGGTTTTACCATGGATGATGAGCGGCTAAAAAACCCAAACAACATTTTCGGTAAAGATTATTTTGAAGAACAACTTGCCCGAATCCGCGACATACGCAGCAGTGAAAGAAGGTTTTATCAAAAAATAACCGACATTTACACCCAATGCAGTGCCGACTATAATATGGAAACGCAAACCACAAAAGATTTTTTTGCAACCATACAAAATAAACTTCACTGGGCAATAACCGGACAGACAGCTGCCGAGTTAATTGCTTCGAGAGTGGATAGCGAAAAAGAACACATGGGTTTAACTACCTGGAAAAATGCACCAAAAGGAAGTATTCGGAAAACAGATGTGGGTATTGCCAAAAATTACCTGAACGAAAACGAATTAAACGGTTTGAACCGTATAGTAACCATGTATCTGGATTATGCTGAAAATCAAGCAATGAAAGGTGTAGTTATGTATATGAGAGATTGGATAACAAAATTAGATGCATTCCTTCAGTTTAACGAAGAAGCCATTTTGAATCACCAAGGTAAAGTATCTCATGAAATTGCATTAGCACTTGCCGAAAGTGAATATGAAAAGTACCGTATTGTTCAGGATAAATTGCTTGAAAGCGATTTCGATAAAGCAATCAAAGAATTGTCCGCACCAGAAACTAAAATAAACCAAAACAAAAAGCAATAAATTATCATTTGAAGTTTTATGGGACTCAGCATTCATTATTCCGGTCGTATAGCCGATAAAAGCAAACTCCCTCGTCTGATTGAGGAGTTGGAAGAAATTGCAGTGATCCAGGGGTGGGATTATCATGTTTTTGAGCGGGAGTTTCCGCCACGTGATTATTCGGAACATGAACACGATGGCAATCTTTATGGTATCTTTTTTTCGCATCCGAGATGCGAACCGGTTTCCATTGCTTTTTTAAGCAACGGGCGTATGAGCGGCCCTTTGCAACTTACCTGTTGGGGTGAGAGTCAAGATGAAACAGAACAAAGGCACCTGTATCTCATTTCAACTAAAACGCAATATGCCGGCGTGGAAATTCATAAGATGATGATTAGCCTCTTTCGGTATTTGCACAAGCGATACCTGACTGATTTTGAATTGATCGATGAGGGAGAATATTGGGAAACGAACGATGAAGAACTGCTGAAAAGGAATTTCAAAAAGAATACAGATTTGATCAACAGTGTTGCGTCGGCGCTTGAAAATAACCGAAGAAACGAAGGCGAGGACACTGAAGCGTTTATTGAGAGAGTGATACAACAAATGCATGATAAAAACAGCGATATAAGCTGACCGAAGCAGATAAAATGGTATGGAATTTGATATTTACTTTCCGTTGTTTGAAGAAGTGATGCATGGCGGGTTGAATCCTGAATTGCCTGAAAATGCAGAAGGTTATCATTATGTTCGTCGTGTTCAGGAACAAATGGTGGCAGGAATTAAACCCGTCGGGCTGTTCAGTTTGCATTATGCAGAGCCGATCAATCAAAAATGCCTCTTTTACAAAAGGTTGTTGTTAAGCGAGACCCATGGGTATTGCGAAGATGTGTTGGCATATCTTTCTTCTGAAAAGGATGAGCGAATACGAAGTTATTATCGCGATCAGATCCTTGATAAGCATTTAACCACATGCCTGATGCGTTTAGGGGAGAAGATGGAAGCTGCCAATTATCGTTTTGACGGGTTAATTCATCATGCTGCCGATGCAGATCAAGACCGGTTGTCGAACATTTATATTTTTCACTTGTTGAAAGCGTGTCTGGCAAAAGCATATTTAGAAGTACAGGAGTTGCTCTCCGATGTGGTGCGTTGGAAATTGACGGAAGAGATGTTATATACCACATTGGAGAGGGAGAAAATACCTGTACAGACTTTTTTGAGAAAAAGGGAACAGCCTGTTGCGGTTCAGGATCAGAATAAAAGTGATATAGCATCGAAAAACAACGCTGCCAAAGGGAATAAGGCAGAAATGGCACCACAACCTGTTAACACGCACGATGCGGTTAGAAACGAAAAAGTGGAATTTTTGGATGTGAAGCAGGTTTGTGCGCAGTTGCATAAAACGGAGAACACGGTTTATCGGAGAATTCAAAACGGAGAAATTAAAGCCATCAAAGAGGGGAAAACCTATTTGATCGAAAAGCAGGCTTTTGAAAAATACCTCGATTCGTTAGGAATCAAGCCGCCCGCCAAGAAATAAACGTTTGCCAAGTTGTTTCAAAGGAATTCTCTTATTTCAAACAAGGGGTTTATGTTGAGCAAACTGCTCAAAAAAACATACAATCATTGATTTTTTGGCAGATTAGAGTGCTTTCTTATGCATTGGAGGCATTTAAAGTACGTTTTAGGTTAAAATATTTGGTAGTTTAAGAAAACAATTGTAACATTGTGGTCTGACATTCACTGAAGCTCACAAATGAAGTTGAAAAGCGCTGCCTGAATAATGATTTTTGTCATGGAATGTATATAGAGCTATTGGGAATGTTTAAAAAAGAGTAGCATAGCTACCCTGAGTTTGCATATAAGTAATATGAACCTTATCATGTCGTGTTTTAATGCTGATCGTTGGTTCTTTCTTCTGACCTCATCTGCACTTCGGGCACCTTCTCGACCTCTTCCGTCCTTCGAACACCTTCTCCAAATGGAGAAGGAAAAAGGAATTAAAATTTTGGGAGAAGGGGAATGGATTCGTTCGTATAAATGAAACTATGCAGGGTACACCGAAGAAGGTTTCACGATGCTAATTAATTCCTACTATTTATCATTTCAAAATAGTCTTCTCCTATGGAAAAATCAGTCACATTGAATGTATTACATTTTGAACATCCGGCAAAAGAGTTAACGTTCGACTTCACCACGCAAGAGATAGAAGGTGCTTATAAAGTCAAAGAGAAGGATTGCTCGTTTTTAGTTGCTAAATTGAAATTGCCGAAAACAACCAAAGCACTTTACACAACTTTTCATCATCAAACGAACAATGGATTTACGGTAACTCAAAAGACATGTTGCAAGGAAAATGAACTCAAAGAAGCCTGTTGGTCGTATTCTATACTCAAAACCTATTATACGCAGGCAATTTATGCGTACTTCGGTAAACAATTTCCGGTCAGTTATACTTTTGTAGGAGATGTTGAAGTATGGATACCTGAGCAATCGGGTTATTCAACTTGCCATGGTTACCATGTGTTTGGTTTGCGGGTACAATTTGCGCGTATCACGAACCAACCCGAATTGATTGTTTATTCGGGTGATGCCCGATCCGTTTTCAAAGAATCGCTGACATCGGCAACCTTCCATGAGATGTTGCCGGAAGTGTTTACCCGGGTGATGTTCGAGAACCGGTTCTACCGGTATGATGATATGCCCGATAAGGTACGTCGACATCTTGATCACGTCTATCCATGTATAAATAAGAGATTAAAAAAAGCGCTTGGGATGCAGCATATTGCCCCTGATCAAAGCAATAAGTACATTCGCTATTTCGATGAAATAGAGGCTTTCAAAAATAATTTTCTGCTTACTCCGCCCTTTCGCTCCCTATTGCCTTTAGAACACGATTGGGTGAACATGCCTTCCTTCCAATTTGCCGATAATGGAACCGATCAAGCCGGATTGATCTTTGGGGGAGATACCACACATGAAGATTCCTATACAGGCATAAAAGAGTTTGGCCCGAAAGAATTGATTCCTAAACAAGATAAAGATGTTGTCTTCTTTTTTATTTGTCATGAAAATGATACGCAAATGGCGTTGACTGTCAATGATTTTATGCTTGGCGAGAAAAGAGGATTTAGAGGTCTTGCTAATTTTGCAAAGATAAGGTATGTGACTCAGAAAGGGTTGAGTATTTATTTTAAGAATAAAGAGAACCCTTTGCCTGAAATAATAACCCAACTGAATGATGGACGGTTTGATGGAGGCACCCGTTATGTAGCGCTATATCTGTCGCCTTACAGCAAATGGAGTGAGCAAGAAGAGGATCGTGCCATTTATTATCGGGTGAAAGAGGAACTCCTGCATCGAGGCATTGTATCGCAAGCGCTGGAAGTGGAAAAAACGTGGGGAACGAATCGCGTACTTGACCAGAAAAGCAAGAAAGCCATTTTGGATGATAATTTCAAATTCAGCTTACCCAATATCGCCATCGCGTTGCTTGCCAAATTAGGCGGCACACCGTGGAGCTTACCACAAGCCTCTTTTCACGAGTTGGTGATTGGGATCAGTGCATTTAAAAATCTTAAAATAGGCAAGAAATACCTTGGCAGCGCATTCAGTTTCTCAAACGAAGGGAAATTTTATGGATTTGATGTGTTTCGCAGCGATCAAATCAATGAATTAGCAGGATCAATCCTATTGGCAGTGAGACGGTATTGCGAAGAACATCATGAAATGAAGCGTTTAGTGATTCATTTTTACAAAACGCTAAGTTGGCGAGAATTAGCTCCAATTGAAAAAGGATTGGCGGAATTGGGATTGAATGTGCCGGTGGTTGTGGTGTCGATGAATAAGGCCTTTTCGGAGGATATAGTGGGGTTTGATCTGAGTTACGCTCACAAAATGCCCGATTCAGGCACCTATCTGGCAATTGGCAGAAATGAATTTTTGCTGTATAACAACGGGTTTGCAGGAGGGGTGAAACGTAAAGGAAAAATGGTTTATCCTTTTCCGTTGAAACTCTCCATACAGCAATATGAATCGTTATCGAAAGCAAACGAGTCAATTCTTGAGACAACCGCGGAAGAGTTGTTACAGCAAGTTTCCCGTTTCAGTTGTTTGTATTGGAAATCGGTGTCACACCAACCTCTCCCTGTGACCTTGAAATACCCGGAAATGTTGGCGCAAATCGTACCGCATTTTACCCGCCCTGAACTGCCTCAAACAGGCAAAAAGACTTTGTGGTTTCTGTAACAGACATATTGGCCATTTATACATTGACCATTTGCCATTTGTTGATTGCCGATGACCATTCGAGGAATGCCATTTGGCATGGGAAGATCATTCATCAATAGCCATTATTATCGCCATATTTCTCTTCATTTACCTTTCCCTCTTTTATTTTTCCCATCAATAGTCCTCATTATCCCCATTTTAAAGTGGTGGCCAATCTTTTGTACCTGCATCTTCGGGAGGCGTCCCAAGGTTTAATGCAGTTGTCGAAAGGTTGGTGATCAACAACCCGGTAGAAGGACGGTTAAAGAACGATTTGAAGTCGAGAATCAGTGATCAATGATTATCAGCGACGAATCAGATTGCAAAACTCAATTTTATAACTTCCTAAAACTATACAAAAATGGGAAAGTTAAATATCGGAATCCTTGGAGGATTCTCAGGATCAGTAGGCACTGTTGTAGGTGTCATTAAACAGAATGGCGATGATGTGATTCGTGCCAAGACAAAAATCAGACGTGTGTCGAATACCGAAGCGCAAGTAAATCAACGCATAAAGTTTGGGTTAGTAACTCAATTTATGCAACCGGTGAATTCGATTATTCCAATTGGTTTCAAAGGCATAGCTAAAGGTCAAATGTCCCCATTCAATTACGCGTGTATGTGGACTTTGAAAAATGCCATTACCGGAACATCAGCCTCTGACTTTGCATTAGATTACAGTAAAGTGCAAATCAGCGACGGGGATTTGAGTCGGGCAGCGGTTGCCAGTGCAGAAATGACTGCCGGAGTTGTCAATTTTCATTGGGAAGACAATAGTCGGACAGGGGTAGGTAACTCTACCGACAAAGTTGTCATTCTGGTTTATAATGTTGATAAGAAAGAAATTAGTTATTCAGTTGGTGCAACCACACGTGCTGAAGGAGAAGGTTCATTGCCCCTCCCTTACAGTGAAGTGGGCGATCAACTGTTATTATTCTTGTTCTTTCAATCGACAAGTGATCCGTTACTTGTATCGACAAGTCAATTTTTGGGAAACGTAACTGCGTAGTTGCTCTTCATGGAAAAAGCCTCCGAAAACTCGGGGGCTTTTTTATTGACTTTGCGGAATTGATCTTGCTTTTAATCACCGCCCTTTGAGAATAAACCTCGTTGATGTTATTTTTGACGCATAAAGAGCTGAATGGGCGTACCCGAAAAGTCCCATGTAGCACGAAGTTTATTTTCCAAAAAACGAAGATAAGGCTCTTTGACATATTGAGGTAAATTGGCAAAGAAAACAAACGTCGGAACCTGGGTATCGGGAAGCTGTGTGACGTATTTTATCCTGATGTATTTCCCTTTTAAAGCCGGCGGCGGATAATTTTCAATTAGCGGGAGAAAGAATTCGTTCAGTTGGTGTGTAGGCACCCTGCGCGTTTTGTTATGGTAAACGGCATCCGCTGTTTCGATGATCTTGAAAATACGTTGTTTCGTGACCGTTGATGTGAAAATAATCGGAAAATCGACAAACGGTGACAAGCGCTCGCGGATGGAAGCCTCAAAGGCTTTGATATCCTTTGATGTTTTTTCCTCAATCAAGTCCCATTTGTTGACGCACATCACAATTCCCTTTTTGTTCTTTTGAATCAACGAGAAGATATTCAAATCCTGACTTTCAATGCCACGCGTAGCGTCGATCATCAAGATGCAGACATCGGAGTTTTCAATGGCACGAATGGCGCGCACCACCGAATAGTATTCGAGATCTTCACTTACTTTGCTTTTCTTGCGTATTCCCGCCGTATCAACCAAATAAAAGTCGTGATCAAATTTTGTGTAACGGGAATAGATGGAGTCGCGCGTTGTCCCGGGAATATCGGTCACTAAGGTGCGGTCTTCTCCCATTAATACATTGACTAAGGATGATTTGCCGGCATTCGGACGGCCAACTACCGCTAAACGGGGAACATTTTCTTCGGTAGTCTCTAACGGTTGATCTTTTAATCGTATGGAGATTTCATCCAAAAGGTCACCTGTCCCTGAGCCGTTGATGGCTGAAATAACACAAGGATCGCCCAATCCAAAACTATAAAATTCGGCAGCTTGCGAATGCAAATCAAAATTATCGGCTTTATTTGAAACAAGAATGACCGGTTTTGAAATGCGTCGCAACATATTTGCCACTGCAAGATCGAAATCGGTTATTCCACTCAGTATATCCACCATAAATAACAGGACGTCAGCTTCTTCCATGGCAATCAAAACTTGCCTTTTAATTTCCTCCTCGAATACATTGTTGGAATTAAGAACCCAGCCACCGGTATCGATGATCGAAAATTCACGTCCATTCCAGTCCACTTTGCCATATTGGCGATCGCGTGTGGTACCGGCTTCTTCATTTACTATGGCTCGACGGCTTTGGGTTAAGCGGTTGAATAAGGTCGATTTGCCTACATTTGGACGTCCTACTATGGCTACTAAATTGCTCATTTGAATTGATTTTAGCTTATGCACTGAAACGCTTCAGCAAATAAACGTTGAATTGATATAGATTTGATTGAAACAAAAACAAAATTTCTTCTTGTTTTTCAACGTGATACAAGGTTCGTTGCTATTGATCGGAAAGAAGTATCGTATCGCGGACGATATATACATCTTGTTTTATTTGTGGGAGGGCATTCGTAATCTGTTGTTTTAGTTCTTGAGCTTCAGTTCTTGTTTTGCAATTTCCCACACGCACTTTCCAGAAAGGAGAGCTAAACATTACATAGACAGGTGTGTTAGGTAGTGTCTCCAAAACAGCATCTTGCATGGCAAACGCTTCCGTTTTTGCCGTTTTAGATTCATTGCTGGAAAAAACCTGTACTCTGAATCCGGGTACTTGTTTAGATGGTGCGAGTGAAACGGTTGCTACATCCTGAGGTTGCGTTTGAGGTTCATTTCTGAGCGTTAAATCAGTAATAAACTGCGATTGATAAACCTTCACCGTTGCACGGGTTGAGCTGTCTGGCGAAGCAAGTACGGACAACAAATGTTGAGGTGTGACCGATTGTATCACCAACAGTGATAATGCAAAAATCGTCAGAATCCTGTATAATACGAGCTTACTCATAAAAAATCAATGACATAGAAGGTATATAAATACGTTACAAAGGTACGCATTTTCAACCATAAGATGAACTTTGGCGTTGAAATATCACGCAAGTCACTATAACAAATAACTTATGCCGATAATTTTATAACTTTGTGCCTCTAAGCAAAATCCATTTCAATGAATGATATAGCGGCTATAAAACAACCTGTCATAGCTGAATTTCAACGGTTTGAGACTTTTTTTTCTGATGCTTTTGAGTCTGATAATCAAGTCCTGAAAGAAATTTATGTCTATGTGTTGGATAACGTAGGGAAACAAGTACGCCCGCTTTTAACGCTTTTATGTAGTCAAGTATGTGGCGGCGTTACACAAACGACGATTCAGGCAAGCGTTTCTCTCGAGTTAATGCACACAGCCAGTCTTTTGCACGATGATGTGATTGATGAAGCTGACCAGCGTCGCGGAAAACCATCGGTACATGCCCGTTGGGGAAATAAGTCCGCCATACTTGCGGGCGATTATTTACTGGCCAGCAGTTTTTTAGTTACCACCACCATTAATCATCCAAAAATATGGCAAATATTAGCCTCGGTGGGCAAACAATTAGCGGTAGGCGAGCTTTTGCAACAAGATAGCACCATTGATATGCAATGGAGCGAAGCCCATTATCTGGATGTGATTTATAACAAAACCGCCCAATTGTTTGCAGCTTGCTGCCAGGTAGGTGCGTTAGCAGCCAATGCTACAAAAGAGCAAGTAGCTGCCATGAAGCAATTTGGCGAAAACATTGGCTTGATTTTTCAAATTAAAGATGACATCTTCGATTACTTTGATAGCAAAGAAATAGGAAAACCCACCGGAAATGACCTGAAGGAAGGGAAAATCACGCTGCCTCTTCTTCATGCACTGTCTCAAGCATCTCCAGACGAGAGTGATGCCGTATTGAATCTAATCCGCCAGGTTTATCATAATCATGATGAAGCTTCTATTCCTGTTATTCAACAATTTGCCCGTTCAAATGGCGGAATTCGATATGCGGAAGAGAGAATGGATTTTTATCAGCAACAAGCGTTGGCTGCCTTATCGGAATTTGAAGAATCCGAAGGGAAATCCGCTTTGTTAGCTGCTTTGCGTTTTGTGTCCGATCGTAACTATTGATTTACAAAAACACCCCATAATACTCTTCCAATGCATTTCAAATCTTTCTTGTTTTATGTCCTTATCGGAGGTTTTGTTGCGACAAGCGTCGTGTCGTGTAGTTCAACCAAAAAATTAACAGCGACAACATCTGTTCATAATAGCGCTAAAGCAGAAACTTTCACACCCGCTACTCCTCAATTTGACACGTGGAATGTTGGTAAATGCAGGGTGAAACTCACTGTCAATGAGCGAACCATTACCGTGCAGGCTTCGTTGAGAATGGTGAAAGACAGCCTTATTTCGCTTTCTATTCAACCGCTATTGGGTATTGAAATGTATCGCGCCGATTTAACTCCGGATTCCATCACGTTGATCGATAGAGGAAATCACGCTTTTTTCACTACATCCTATACTTTCTTTGAAAAGAAATTCGGAGTGGCTATCCATTTTGCTGATATACAAGCTATTTTATCAAACAACGTATTGGTTCATACTACAATCCCAACTGCTCACATGCAGTCGCAAGATAGCCTGACCGAGTGGATGGCTTCACGAAATGAGATGAAAATTGACTATGGTATTTCCAAAGAGAACCGGCTGATTCAAACACAGATCACGCAAGGCGCTAATCAGGCGATGTTCCGATGTACCTACGAACAATTTAAGTCCATTGCACAACAATTTGCGCCAATGCGCTACTTGTTATCCGTCAGTTCTAATCAAAAACACGCCGAAATGGCATTGACCTACGAGAATGTGAATGTCAATACGGGGATGCATCCAAAACCATTGAATACTTCTCGTTATCAACGTGTTTCGCTTAATCAGATATTGCCATTTTAATCACCTATGCCTTTTGTTATGAAACGGTTTTTCGTTCTATTTCTAATTTTTTCGACTACCAGCTCGTTGTTGTTTTCTCAAAGCGTCAAAGAATTAGAGTTACAACGGAAAAAGATGTTGGAATCCATTTCATTGACAAATAAATTGTTGAATGAGACGCAACGATCGACTACTTCAACCATCAACCGTTTAGCGATTATCCGCAAAAATATAGGGTTGAGGCAGCGGCTCATTGAAAACCTCAATCAGGAGGTGACTGCGTTGGATCAAACCATTGATACCTTGCAAGCTGAGCATGATCAGTTACAAGCGCATCTTACAAAGCTTAAACAAGATTATGCCCGTTTGTTGCAAGAGAGTCAAATGCGGCAAAACTCTTATTCAGAATTGCTTTTCCTCTTTTCTTCGCAGTCTATCTCGCAAGCGTATCGTCGGTTACGCTATTTGAAAGAATTTAGTGATTACCGAAAACAGCAAGCGTTGGAAATTATTGCTGTGGAGAACAAGGTGGCGCTTCAACAGCAAACTCTGACACAAACGCGCAATGCGAAAGAGACGCTTCGCGTGCAGAAGGAAACTGAAAGCCGGAAATTGAAACTTGAACAGCAAAAGGAGAATCGTACTTTTTATTCTTTAAAAGGGAAAGAGAAAAATTTACATACACAATTGGCCAAACAACAACGCGTTGCAAACGCGTTGAATGCCAAGATTGAGCAATTGATTGCTGAAGAGATTCGTAGGGCTGAAGAGAGAAAACGAGAAGCCGCGCGATTAGCTGCAGCAAAACAACGTAAAGCAGCAGCCTCTCACGGAGTTGTGAAAAAACAACCCCCTACGGTTACTAAAGAGTCATCTGTTGATTTTATGACCAAAGAAGAGCAATTGGTGTCAGGTAATTTTGCGGCAAATAAAGGTCGGCTTCCATGGCCGGTTGAAAAGGGATTCATCAGCGGTCATTTTGGCATTCAGCCTCATCCGGTTTTACAACATGTAACAACGAACAACAAGGGAATTTACATACAAACACCGCGAAATTCCGATGCAAGAGCTATTTTTGCCGGTGTGGTTACCGAACGGTTTTCAATTCCCGGAAGCAATAATGCCATTATCATTAAACACGGTAATTATCGTACGGTATATGCTAACTTGACCACAATTTATGTGCGTGAAGGCGAGCATGTATCTGCAAAACAGAAGATCGGAAGAATATTTACTGATGACGAAAATGGCGGAAAAACGGAGCTTTATCTGATGATTTGGAAGGATAAAACGCCATTAAATCCAGAGTTGTGGTTGGCTCGTTAATCCAGATTATGTAATAGATATTCAATCTTTGCAATCGCAATAGTCGTGTAAAACAGAAAAGTAGTGTCATGTAATAATATCCTGAATATTATTGATTAACAAAAATATGACAATGCTTTCAGTAGTAAGTAGAGTATAAACATATTAACTCATTAAGAGACAAAAGATAATAACAAGAAAGTGCCATGAACCGATTTGTGATCATCGTAGCCGGAGGAAAAGGAGTTCGCATGAATGCCGAAACGCCAAAACAATTTTTAGAGCTTAACGGCAAACCGATTTTGATGTATACAATCGAAGCCTTCGCCCGTTTTGATGAAAACATAAAGATACTGGTTGTCCTACCTCAAGAGCACGTGGCAACATGGCGATCTCTTTGCATCCAATTTCAGTTTGACCTTCCTCATCAACTGGTTTTAGGTGGTGATACACGTTTTGAGTCGGTATCGCACGGTCTTCTTATGATTCATGACGAAGGTATTATCGCGGTGCATGACGGCGTACGTCCTTTAGTGAGTCCTGCTTTAATTGGTCGATGTTTTGAGACGGCTGAAAAATTGGGATCGGCAATTCCTGTATGCAATATGGTTGAATCAGTACGTCAACGCATGGAAAATGGCACAAAAAGTGTTGACAGAAATGAGTTTGTGACGGTTCAAACGCCACAAGTCTTTAACTCCATCATTTTGAAAATGGCATACAAACAAGCGCAACCAAAAAACTACACCGATGATGCTTCTCTTGTCGAACCGTTCGGGATTGCCCTTAACCTGGTTGAAGGAGAACGCAGCAATATTAAAATAACTGAACCTTTAGATCTGAAACTGGCAGAGTGGCTGCTTGCATCACATTGAGTTCTTTCCTAACGCTTTGTTTTTTATTCCAACGGTATGATTGAATTAAATTCCAGTGATATTCAGTTCGTTCCAGGCATAGGACCAAAGCGAGCTGAATTGTTACATACCGAACTTCAAGTAAAGACGATAGAGGATTTACTCTATTATTTTCCCTACAAATACATTGATCGGAGTCGCTTTTATACCATTGCCGAGTTGCAAAGTGACGTAGGCTACGTGCAATTGAAAGGCAAAATCATACGTTTTGATAAGCAGGGCGAAGGCCGGAATCAACGACTCACAGCTCGTTTTTCGGATGGGACGGGCTCCATCGAACTCATTTGGTTTCAGGGAATCCAGTACGTTCAAAAACAGTATAAAACAGACACCCTCTATGTCGTTTTTGGGAAGCCGACTGTTTTCAACGGTCGATTTTCGATAGTACATCCTGATATTGAACCTATTGAGCAAACTGAGTTGCAGGCAAACAGAATATTGCAAGGCTACTACGGTACTACCGAAAAAATGAAATCCAATTTTTTGAATTCAAAAGTGATTCAGAAAATCATGTTTACGGTACTCCGTTCGCTGGCAGCTCCGATGCCCGAAACATTGCCGGCTTACATGGTGCAAAAGTTCAGCTTAATGTCGTTACACGATGCCGTTTCCACCATGCACTTTCCCGCCAATGCACAACGGCTGGCAAAAGCGCAACAAAGACTGAAATTCGAGGAGCTTTTCTATATTCAACTCTCGCTTTTACGAATTGCAAAACAACGTGCCGTGTCGTCCAAAGGATATGTATTCGGACAAGTAGGCGCTTTTTTCAATCAGTTTTTCCATGAATGCCTGCCTTTTGAATTGACGAATGCACAAAAAAAAGTGATTCGTGAAATTCGTGCCGATGTAGGCAGTGGTCATCAAATGAACCGATTGCTTCAAGGAGATGTGGGTAGTGGTAAAACGTTGGTAGCGCTCATGGTGATGTTAATTGGGATGGATAACGGGTTTCAAGCTTGCCTCATGGCTCCGACGGAAATTTTAGCCAAGCAACATTTCGAAACTTTGACACGATTTTTGAAAGGCATGAATGTCGTTGTGGGTTTGTTGACCGGTTCCACGCGCAAAGCGGACAGAGTAATTTTGCATGAGCAGTTGCGTGCCGGAACCTTGCACTTACTAGTGGGCACTCATGCATTATTGGAAGATGAAGTGCAATTTGCCAATTTGGGATTGGTGATCATCGATGAGCAACATCGCTTCGGTGTGGCACAACGCGCTAAAATGTGGATGAAGAACGAACAGGCTCCCCATATTTTGGTGATGACGGCAACGCCCATTCCACGCACGCTGGCTATGACGCTTTATGGTGATTTGGAGGTGTCAATCATTGACGAATTACCACCGGGAAGAAAACCCATTCAAACCGTGCATTATTATGAAAAGAGACGAGGTGCAGTCCATCGGTTTATTGAGAAAGAAATTGCCTCCGGACGTCAGATTTATATTGTCTATCCATTGATTGAAGAATCGGAGAAAATGGATTTTCAAAATCTTACCGATGGGTTGAATGCCTTAAAAGAGCGGTTTCCTGACTTTGCGATTGGTATGGTGCACGGGAGACTAAGTTCAGCAGAAAAAGAAGAAGCCATGAATCAGTTTTCGGAAGGGAAAACACAGATTCTGGTAGCCACTACCGTAATTGAAGTAGGCGTGAATATCCCCAATGCGTCGGTGATGATTATCGAAAGCGCTCAACGATTCGGGTTGTCTCAACTTCACCAGTTGCGAGGAAGAGTCGGGCGAGGCGGCGATCAATCGTATTGCATTCTGATGACGCCTTTTGAATTAGGGAAAGACACACGCAAACGCATAGAAATCATGACACGCACCAACGACGGTTTTGAAATTGCAGATGCTGATTTGAAGTTGCGAGGCCCAGGTGATCTTGAAGGAACGCAACAAAGCGGCATCCCTTTCACTTTGCGCGTGGCCAATTTGGCGCGCGATGGTCAAATGCTTCAATTTGTCCGTACGGTTGCTTCGGAGCTACTCGACGAAGATCCATTTTTACAACGCCCCGAACACACAATATTGAAGAAGCAACTCCAAAAAATGCAAAAAGACACCGTTGACTGGAAAAAAATCAGCTAAAAAAGGTTCAACAAATTTGGCAGTCTCATTTTTTATCTCTTACTTTGACCTGAAATTAATTTTATATCTATTTATCAGGCCATGCAACAAACACTCATATTACTGAAGCCCAGCGCGATAGAAAGAGGATTAGTCGGTGAAATTCTTTCAAGACTCGAGAAAAAAGGATTGCTTATTGTGGGCATGAAAATGATACAGTTATCGGACGAGCTGATTGAAGCTCACTATGCACATTTAGTCAACAAGTCGTTTTTCCCTATTCTCAAGGAAGCCATGCAAAAAACACCTGTGATCGCGATGTGTGTTAAAGGGAAAGAAGCCGTAAGACTTGTACGTGAAATGGCCGGTGCTACAAATGGCCGAAATGCGACTCCGGGTACCATTAGAGGAGATTACAGCATCAGTGCAATGAAAAATCTTATTCACGCTTCTGATTCGTTGACAAATGCACAAATAGAAATCCAACGATTCTTTACTCCAAATGAACTCTTCAATTATCAAACAGTAATGGCAACTGCTCTATACGCGTTTGATGAATTGAATTAAATATAAACACACACGACCAAAGTTATGAAGAAAGCAATTTTTTTCTCCTTTATTTGGCTATTTTCTTATGGATTCGCGCCCCACGTCTTTGCTAAAAAACGGGTACACGCAAAACATACCCATACCCGCCCAAGAGAATTAGCCGCAGTGGATGACGTGCAGCGTCAGATTAACGCATTGAACACTTTAATGCTGCAAAAAATGCAGCAAGAAGAAGATCCAAACGCAACCGAAGACGACTCGAATATTCCTGCCAACGGGCTTTATGAGTCGTGGACAAACAGTCGTATCAACCCTTATCATACCCCTTTTTACAAACTGCCTGACTCCGTCAGAATTGACGTTTCGCAGTTTGTGCCTCCTGTTGAATCGTTTATCACTTCACATTTTGGATGGAGAAGCCGCTTTCATCGTATGCATTATGGCACTGATTTGAAACTCAACATAGGCGATCCTGTCCGTTGTGCCTTCGATGGTAAAGTACGTATCACAGGTTATGAAGCAAGAGGTTATGGCAACTATGTCGTTGTACGTCATGACAATGGATTAGAAACTGTTTATGGTCACCTTTCTAAAATCTTAGTACATGAAAATGAACCGCTCAAAGCAGGGGACGAAATTGGATTAGGTGGAAGTACAGGTCGTTCAACAGGGCCACACTTACATTTCGAAGTGCGTTATTTGGGGAATGCTATCAATCCCGAAAAAGTATTTGATTTTGCCGATGGCACACCTATTCATGATACGTACGTAATTACAAAAACGGGCTCATTTGACTATGAGTATGCGCATAGATTAAGGCCATCGTCTAATTTTTCGAAAGGATTAGCCAGAGCATCTCACCACAAAAAACACTATCGCAGGAGATAAACACAGTACGTTATGCATTAACGGGTAACAGACATTAAAAGGTTTGTGAGTAATTTTACTTACAAACCTTTTCTGTTTCTTCTCTATTTAAATAAAGTCTTTATGCCAAATGAAAGTATGCAATGGGATATGCTGCTTACCAACAAACGGTTGGGTATGGAGCATTATCATGAACAACGCGCTGACGATCGTACGGAATTTCAACGCGATTACGATCGGCTCATCTTTTCAGCACCTTTTCGTAGGTTACAAAATAAAACACAGGTATTTCCTTTACCAGGAAGCGTATTCGTTCACAATAGACTGACACATAGCTTGGAAGTTGCCAGCGTGGGGCGCTCTTTAGGGAGTGTGGTAAGCAAACTTTTGAAAGAAAAACACCCCGATTGTCCTCCCTTTATGGATGAGATTGGAGCCATAATCTCAGCAGCATGTTTGGCGCATGATTTAGGCAATCCTCCGTTTGGTCATTCGGGCGAACAAGCCATTGACACTTTTTTCTCCGAAGGACTCGGGCAAGTGATTAAAGAAAGGTTAGAAGAAACTTCCTACTGGACAGATTTTACTCATTTTGAAGGGAATGCCAATGCTTTTCGATTGCTGACTCACCGGTTCAATGGTCGTCGGGATGGCGGATTTGCCATGACGTATGCCACATTGGCAACCTTGGTAAAGTATCCGTATCTCTCTAATCATGCGGATTTCAATAAGTCCAAATTTGGCTTTTTCCATGCTGATGAATCGATATATCTCCGTATTGCCAAAGAGTTAGGTATTCTCCAACATCCACAACACCCGCATCGTTTTGTCCGTTATCCTCTTACTTATCTATTAGAAGCAGCTGATGATATCTGCTATCAGGTGATGGATATGGAAGATGCACAAAAACTAAAAATCATTTCTGCTGACGAAACCAAACGTTTATTGCAACTTTTCTTTCAACCGAAACGATTAACGAGAATCGCTGAAACGATGCAGATGGTAACGGATGTAAACGAACAGATTGCCTACCTGCGCTCATCTGTGATTGGTGTGTTGGTGGATGCGGTGGCACATGTATTTGTATCGCATGAAGAAGAAATTTTATCGGGTACTTTTCAAGGTTCTTTGATCGACAAATTGCCGGATTCTTTGAGGTTGGCCTATCGAGAATGCGCCATCATGGCTAAAAAGAAAATATATTGCGCTTCGGAAGTGTTGGATGTTGAATTGGCTGGCCATAAAATTATTACGACATTATTGCAAGAGCTGACAAATGCCGTTCTATATCCCGAAAAAGCCTACTCGCGTCAATTATTGCTACGTATCCCGACACAGTACGAATTAGACAGCACAACGCTTTATGGAAAGATGTTGGGTATGCTCGACTTTGTATCGGGTATGACTGATGTTTATGCGCTGGATTTGTACCGTAAAATAACCGGCATGGGCCTGCCAACGCTATAATTTGGCTTTATAACAAAGAGGTGGAAGAAAGGTTTTCGTGAAGGTATACAACGAATAAGAAAAAAGCGTATCTTTGTGGCGCTTTTCGGGCAAAAGCAAGTTAGGCTTTTATTTATTTAATCCAACATTTAAAATGGCAACAAAAATCAGATTACAAAGACACGGACGCAAGCGGTATGCCTATTACCACATTGTAGTAGCCGACAGTCGTGCACCAAGAAACGGTAAATTTATTGAGCGAATTGGTTCTTACAACCCCAACACCAATCCTGCTACTATTGATCTCAATTTTGATCGTGCGCTCTATTGGGTAAACGTTGGAGCAGAGCCAACCGATACAACACGCAATATTCTTTCTGACGAAGGTGTATTGTTAATGAAACACTTGCAAGGTGGCGTTCAAAAAGGTGCATTTGACGAAGCAGAAGCAACCAAACGTTTTGCTACATGGAAAGCATCGCGTACAGCTGTTGTAACTTCATTGCAAGAAAAGTTATCTTCGGAAACGAAAGAACAAGCTAAGAAACGCCACGAAGAAGAAGCTGCTAAAAATCAAGCAAAAATAGCCGCATTGGCTCAGAAACAAGCTGAGGAATCAGCTGCTCTTGCCGCTAAAGCAGTGAATGCCGCAAAAGAAGCCGCAGCTGCTGCAGCCCCTGAACAAGCTGCCAACTAAATCGAAAAATAGCACATTGTGCTTATTGTTTTTCAAACCGCCTGCTCTTCCCAAAGACAGGCGGTTTTTTAGTGTTAGCCAACCGGATTACACTTTCAAGTCGAGGTCAAGTTGGTTGAATGCAAAAAAAAGAGTACCTTTGAAGGTGATTTTTAGTTCAAAACAACCACTCCCTCATCCACGGCTTTGAACTTATTCGTCGTGGAATTTGGGCCGTGTTTACTTCTCAATGTCTGTTTGTTATGCTTACTACCGATCAACAATACGACGCTGTCATTCATCAATGCCGCGATATTTTTGCTAAAAAATTAACAGATTATGGTAGTTCGTGGCGCATCTTGCGTCCCGCTTCAGTCACCGATCAGTTGTTCATCAAAGCAAGCAGAATTCGTTCGCTCGAAACGAAAAAAGAGGCGATGATTGATGAAGATGCACGTAACGAATGGATTGCCATTGTCAATTACGGCGCGATCGGGTTAATTCAATTAGAAAAAGGCTATGCAGAAGAAGCCGATCTTACGCCCCAGGAAGCGTTGGCGCTTTATGATGCTTATGTGCAACGGGCAAAAACGTTGATGATGGCTAAAAATCATGATTATGATGAGGCGTGGCGGATGATGCGCGTGGAATCATACACCGATTTGATTTTGATGAAACTCTATCGGACTAAACAAATTGAAGATCATAGCGGGCGCACTTTGATCTCGGAAGGAATTGATGCGAACTATTTTGACATGATTAATTATGCTGTTTTTGCACTCATCAAAATAGAATTTGAACCCGAAACGACTACTTCTTAACGTATGATCATTTTCTCTCTCATTGATCTAATTTTTACTTCATGAACGCTCTACTAACCTATGTATTAAAGATTAGCCGCTGGTTGCTTGGCGCTGTGTTTGTCTTTTCGGGGTTTGTCAAATTGATCGATCCTTTAGGCACGGCTTACAAGTTTCAGGACTATTTCACCGCTATGGGATTGGAGCGTCTGTCGGCTTTCGCCCTCTTCTTTTCGGTGATATTGTCGGTAATTGAATTATTGATTGGATTGAACTTGATTGCTGGTATTCGATTGAGAATAACCATGCTGGCCGCAGCCATTTTTATGGCAGTCATGACTCCTCTCACGTTATGGATTGCGCTGAAAAATCCAGTCAGCGATTGCGGTTGTTTTGGCGATGCTTTGATTATTGGTAACTGGACTACATTCTACAAAAATATCATTCTGTCATTGTTGGTAGTTGTCATCTTTTTGTTGATGCGCTTTCATGTATCCAAGCTGAAGCCTAAAACAGAATGGATTTTAATGGGATTTTCTTTGCTTTTTGTTTTAGCGATTGCCCATCTCAATTACTATTATTTGCCGATGCTCGATTTTCGTCCTTATAAAATTGGCAACAACCTTTCGCAAGAAATGAGCACCCCACCAGGCACTCCGGTCGATGTTTTTTCTACAACGTTCATTTTAGAGAAAAATGGGGTGAAAAAAGAATTTTCACTCGATAATTATCCTGATAGCACGTGGAAGTTTGTCGATCAACATACGCGGTTAATAAAAAAAGGCTATACTCCTGCCATTCACGATTTTTCGATTCATGACGCTAGTATGAACGACTTAACGGATAGTCTTTTGCAACTCAACAACTACTTGTTTTTAATTGTAGCTTACGATCTGAATCAGACGCAAACAAATCACCTTTCAAAAATACAGAATCTATATCAATTCGCGCAGCATCATCATTATGCATGTTATCTGCTTACCGGATCAACAAATTATGACGTGAGCAATTTTGTCCAAAAAACCGGATTGAACATCCCAATTTGTACTACGGATCCTACGACGTTGAAAACCGTGATTCGTTCGAATCCCGGAGTCGTGTTGTTGTATCATGGCACTGTACTCAACAAATGGGCTAATGCTGCGTTACCTCAGTTTTCAACGCCACTTAGCAATGACCCGAAAAAAGAAATGCCAAAAATTCCATCTGCATGGAAAGTCGTCGGGCTGATTGTGCTGTACATGCTGCTTTTTTGGCTAATACGACGTTGGCTTACAAACGGATTTACACATACAAAAAGAGGAAATATGTTTTATCACACTACAACTAATTATTCAAACAAATGAGAAAGAACATTGTAGCAGGGAATTGGAAAATGAACAAAACCTTGCAAGAAGGATTGACCTTGGCAACTGAATTAAACAGCGCATTAGCAGGAAAAAGTTTGAACTGCGACGTAGTTATCGGAACTCCTTTTATTCATTTAGCTTCCGTAGCATCGGCCATTGACACCAAACAGATCGGAGTCGCGGCACAAAACTGTGCCGACAAAGAATCAGGCGCTTATACAGGAGAAGTAAGCGCGGCCATGGTAAAATCAACCGGAGCTGATTACGTTATTTTAGGTCACTCGGAACGTCGCGCCTATTATGGTGAAACATTTGAAACCTTGAAAGACAAAGTTTTGTTGGCTTTGAAAAACGATTTGAAACCTATTTTCTGTATTGGTGAGGTATTGGCTGAACGCGAAGATAACCGTCAAAACGAAGTAGTGAAAGCGCAATTGGAAGGTTCCGTTTTCAACCTTTCAGCAGAAGATTTTGGGAAAATCATCTTGGCTTACGAACCCGTTTGGGCAATTGGAACAGGGAAAACAGCATCGCCGGCTCAAGCACAAGAGATTCATGCCTTTATTCGTAGCTTAGTGGCTCAAAAATATGGCAAACAAGTGGCTGATAATGTTACTATTTTGTATGGGGGAAGTTGCAATGCAGGAAATGCCAAAGAACTGTTTGCTAATCCCGATGTCGATGGAGGTTTGATTGGCGGGGCATCACTAAAAGTCGCTGATTTTTCCGCTATTATTGACGCTTTTTGATTATAGCCTGTAATTCATCTGAAATATCCGAGAGGGGCAATCGATATCGGTTGCTCCTCTCTTTTTTAGTCGCTAATCCATTTTTCTCGCTTCTCTTTTGTAAAAGAATGGTGAAGATGAAACGGGAAATGGTTATCTTTACTCGTTTTTGAATCGCATTTACTCTGATAGAATTACATGATAACTTTGGAACAACTGCTTTCTCAACTTAATGAACATCAGCGTGAAGCCGTTGCATATAATGCTGGTCCATCTCTGGTTATTGCCGGCGCAGGCTCTGGCAAGACACGGGTTTTGACCTATAAAATTGCCTATCTATTGTTGAGTGGTTACCATCCATCCACTATTTTAGCGCTAACATTCACCAACAAAGCGGCTCGCGAAATGAAACGACGCATTGCTGATTTAGTGGGTGCAGACAAAGCAAAATGGCTGTGGATGGGCACGTTTCATTCCATTTTCTCACGTATGTTGCGTTCTGAAGCAGAGCGTATTGGTTTTACGCCTCAGTTTACGGTGTACGACAGCTCCGATTCGCGTAATGTATTGAAAGCCATTATCAAAGAAATGCAGTTGGACGATAAGGTCTATAAACCGGCGATGATTCAGGGTCGCATTTCGTACGCAAAAAACAACTTGATTACTGCCTCCGCTTATGAATCACACGGGAATCTGTTGAAATCTGATTCTGACGCGCGTATTCCGATGCTTAGTAATATTTATTCCACGTATGCCAAACAGTGTCGTCAGGCAAATGCGATGGACTTTGACGACATGCTGCTTTACACCAATATTCTTTTACGCGATTTTCCTGAGGTATTGGAAGGGTTCCGGCAACGTTTCCAATTTATTCTGGTGGATGAATATCAAGATACAAATCTTGCGCAGCATATCATTGTAAAACGCTTAGCGGAGATTCATCAACGCATTGCTGTGGTTGGTGACGATGCCCAAAGCATCTACTCGTTTCGCGGTGCCAATATTGACAATATTCTCCAGTTCAAAGTTCAATTCCCTACCAGTAAAATGTTTAAACTGGAACAAAATTATCGTTCGACGCAAAACATTGTTGCCGCAGCCAATAGTTTGATCAAAAAGAATAAAGGGCAAATTCAGAAGAATGTCTTTTCAGAGAAAGACGAAGGCAACCGCATTCAATTGCTTACTGCGATGACCGACACAGAGGAGGGATATCTGGTGGCAAAAGAAATTTCTGACCTTTATTATCAGGAACATCATCCCTACAGTGATTTTGCCATTCTCTACCGGACCAACGCCCAGTCACGTAATTTTGAGGAAGCGCTTCGTAAACGAAACATCCCATATCGCATTTATGGAGGCTTGTCATTTTATCAACGCAAAGAGATTCGCGATGTTTTGGCCTATTTTCGCCTTATTGTCAACCCATTAGATGGAGAAGCATTGAAACGCTGCATCAATTATCCGACGAGAGGTATTGGAGAAACAACCATGACCAAAGTCTCCGAATGTGCCAACCAAAATCAGGTTTCACTTTGGTCTGTTATTGGCGATCCTGTTTTTTTTCAACTGCCCGTTAACCGACCCACAGCCACAAAATTGACTCATTTCTATGCCATGATTCGCGCTCTTTCTGATGATGCGACGACTCTTGATGCCTATGAAATGGCCGTTAAAATAATCAAGACTGTTGGCATAAGCGAAGATATGACAGAAGATATGTCTGCTGAAAACATAAGCCGCCGCGAAAATATTCAAGAGTTGGTGAGCGGAATTCATACGTTTTGCGAACAAAAAGTGAATGAAGGTGAGACGCAAATTGGATTAGCTGATTTTCTTTCAGAAGTTTCGTTACTTTCCGATCAGGACTTGGATGCAGAAGGCCCCGATGACAAGCTAACTCTGATGACGATTCACGCAGCCAAAGGCCTGGAGTTTCGCAATGTGTTCATTGTGGGTATGGAAGAGGAACTTTTCCCGTCAGGTTATGTTTCATCCGAGCGGGAACTTGAAGAAGAGCGTCGATTATTTTATGTGGCGTTGACTCGCGCAGAAGAGCGATGTTTCATTAGCTATGCCCGCAGTCGGTTTCGCAACGGGCAATTGAATTTTACGAACCCAAGTCGCTTCTTGTCCGATATTGATCAAAATCTACTTGATCTTCCTGCCGATTTTCGACAAGCCATGTCGGTTTCTTCATTCATGCCAAACAAACGCGAAGAGGAAGTGTTTGAAAAGAAAATATCTAACGAAGAATCCGATGCACCAATTAAAACTACACAACGTTTTACTTCCTCATCGTGGAAAAAAGTGGCTTCTTCATCGTCTCAAATGACAAATACTTCAGCAACATCAATCCAATCGGGTGGTGGAGTAGCAGTTGGGAATAAAGTGTTTCACGAGAAATTCGGGCAAGGAATTGTCGTCTCATTAGAACAAATGGATGGCAATTGGAAAGCCAATGTCGATTTTGGCAGCAATGGAAGCCGTGCTCTGCTTTTGAAATATGCTAAATTGGTGATTTTAGAATAATGGAGTAGGTTTTTAGAACAAGCGCCACCCAAGTGTGATGAAAATGCCGTGTCCATCATTACTCGTTTGAAAGGTCTGATTATTCAACGTAAATGAGGTGGACGGGGCAAAGTAATCACAATATTGCAAGTCAATACTTAATGCAAGAATATCGATACCTGCGCCTACTTCCCATCCCCAGTTACCACTTTTCACCTGTTGTGTGAGAGATGAACTGAATGTACCCCAATCGCTGCTTTGTGTCAAAAAGGAGCCTGAATTAAAAATAAATCTCGGACCGGTAGTGACATGTAAATTAAGTACCTTCAAATCAATTATTTTGTATCCCAACAACAATGGCACTTCAACTGTCCGTGACTTAAACGAACTTTGAAGCGGTGTATTATCAATATAGACCGTTTGCGTGCTGTTTTTGAAGTTAAACAACAATTCCGGCTGCAAATAGATGCTTTTTGCTCCGACACGCAACCATCCTCCCAACTGATAGCCATTAGCAAAACCTGATTTAAGCTGACTGACAACATTGGTGGCAAGATTCATGTCCTTAAACTGATTGTAACCAGAAGCGGCTTCGTACCCTGCTTTTACACCAACACTAAATATTTGAGCTACTAAAAGCTGTCCTGTAAAAAGCCAAAAACTTAGAGCTATGATTTTTTTCATATGAGTTTGTTTTATTTTTTACATTAAAGGCGCAAGTGTTATGATGGAAATCAAGTTTTTATCGACGGGATGGGAAAACTTGTTCTGATGAATTAAAGTCTTGACACGGTTGTAGCTGAAAACTTTATTTTTGTTTTCAAAGATAGATATAACCCATTCCAATTCCATCGTTTTTTTCTTATTTAACGCTACTAACACAAGTAATCCACACCATTGTTATGTAACCAGAGCAATATACAATGACAAGATTGTCTATCAATCCTATAAATCAGCATGGTATAAAAAATCGCCGTGTCATTACTAATCTTTATTTTACTTACTCATTGCATCTTATCTTCTAACGTTAATTCTCTGCGATTGAGGGCTATTCTATTCCAATTGCTTGCTAATTTCTGGATTTCATTTCTCTCGGCGTCCTTCAATAATAATCTTGGACGTTGCTCTACGAAACATGATGGTGTAGTTGGTGGCAAGTGTCTTTTTGTAGGTTGACACGGATTAAAATTGTCATTTTGTCAGGTTGAGTGCGTTGGCATTTTTTTTGATATAGAATTGCCACAAGCCATGACGTCCTTTTATGTGGGAAAGTCATATCAATTTTTCAAGCTAAATTTATCACAGTCGATGAAACGAACCCCTGTTAAGGAGGGTTGGTTTTATCTGTAATGTAAACAATAAATAAAAATCAGATGAAAGGCAACATTGGAGTAACGTCGGATAATATTTTTCCGATTATCAAGAAGTTTTTATACAGCGATCACGAAATCTTTTTACGTGAATTAGTGTCGAATGCCGTTGACGCAACGCAAAAGTTGAAAACCTTAGCCTCGGTAGGCGAATTTAAAGGCGAGTTGGGTGATTTGACAGTGCGGGTTAGCGTGAATAAAAAGAAGAAAACCATTACGGTAACCGATCGTGGTATCGGGATGACGGCTGATGAGATTGAAAAATACATCAATCAAATTGCTTTTTCGGGTGCCGAAGAGTTTTTGGATAAGTACAAAGACGATGCGAATGCCATCATTGGCCATTTTGGACTTGGATTCTATTCGGCTTTCATGGTATCGAAAGAGGTGGAAATTCAAACACTCTCGTTTAAGGAAGGCTCCAAAGCGGCACGGTGGGTGTGTGACGGCAATCCTGAATATCAATTGGACGAAATGGATAAAGCTGAAAGAGGTACTTCCATCGTGTTACATATTGATGATGACAATAAAGACTTTTTGGAAGAGGCAAAAATTACAGAGTTGCTGACAAAATATTGCAAGTTTCTGCCGATTCCGGTTGCTTTTGGCAAAAAGAAAGAGTGGAAGGATGGGAAAGATGTTGAGACGGACGAAGACAATATCATCAATGATACGACGCCGGCCTGGACACGTAAACCATCCGAACTCAAAGAAGAAGACTACAACAAGTTCTATCGCGATCTGTACCCAATGAGCGAAGACCCGTTGTTTTCGATTCATTTGAATGTGGATTATCCGTTCCATTTGACGGGAATTCTCTATTTTCCTAAAGTGAAAAACAACATCGAATTACAACGGAATAAGATTCAGCTATACTGCAATCAAGTATTTGTGACCGATGCCGTGGAAGGAATCGTACCTGATTTTTTGACATTACTCCACGGGGTGATTGACTCTCCCGATATTCCCCTTAATGTTTCGCGCAGTTACTTGCAAAGCGACTCGAACGTGAAGAAGATATCGAGCCATATAACCAAAAAGGTTGCCGATCGTTTGCAAGAGATATTTAAGAATGACCGCGCTCAATTTGAAGCAAAATGGGATAGCCTGCGGTTGTTTATTATTTATGGCATGTTGACGGATGAGAAATTTTATGAGCGTGCCGAGAAATTTGTGCTTTTCAAGAATACGGAACAAAAATGTTTCACCTTCGAAGAGTACAAAACGTTGATCAAAGAAAATCAAACCGACAAAGAAGGTTCGTTGATTTATTTATATGCCAATGATGCTGAAAATCAGCATAGTTACATCGAAGCGGCTCGTAAGAAAGGATATGATGTCTTATTGATGGATGGCCAATTGGACATTCATTGGGTCAGTCAGTTGGAACAAAAGTTTGAAAAAAGTCGCTTTGTGCGGGTTGACAGCGACATTGTGGAACGCCTGATACGTAAAACAGATGACCCCCAACATCAGCTGACCGAATCGCAACGTCAAGCGTTGAGTGCATTATTTGAAACACAATTGCCCGCGTTGGACAAAATTGAATTCTCCGTGAGTTTGGAGCAGATGACACCCGATGCACCACCGCTTGTCATTACCCAAAGCGAATTTATGCGCCGTATGAAAGAGATGTCGGCTACACAAGGCGGCGGAATGATGAGCTTTTACGGCGAGCTGCCCGACAATTACACGCTGTCAGTAAACACGGCTCACCCATTGATCGAAAAGTTGTTGCACGACGAAGAGCAAATTTGTGCAGAGAAAGTGGCCCCCATTGAATCGGAAATAAAATTGTTGTCAGAACGTGTAGAGGCGCTCAAAGCAGCTCATAAAGGGAAAAAAGAGGAGGAAATTCCGCAAGCGGAAAAAGAAGAACTCACCACGTTAGAAAAGCAACAAACGGAAGCAAAACAACGCCAAAAAGAAGTAATTACGCAATTCGCAGTCAGTCAACCCTCCGTTCGTCAATTGATTGATTTGGCATTATTGTCCACCAATCTTTTGAAAGGAGAAGCGTTGAGTCGTTTTGTGAAACGAAGCGTAGAAACCATGTTGTAAATTATAGCATAGTGCTCTTGATATTGCTTTTTAAGAAAATAATCACCGTAGAAATGGGGGTATCATTTCAAAAAAATCATTTTATGGACATTTTTGCCAGATAAAATAGGGGGTTAAATATTTTATTTGAATTTTTATACTGCTAAAAATGCAGTGTCGACACGTAAATCGACAATGTCGTTTTTTTCTCTTACTGAATGGTTGATCTATGTCAACCATTCTTTTTTTTATTGTTAATTGGCGATTGATTTTACGATTTTTACTATCGATTTTTGACCCGACAAGCTTAGTGCATGCAAGATCAAAGTATTTTCGCTTTCATATTTAACAATTAATCCTATTCCTCACTTGGTGTATTTATTGTGATCGTTGAAATCTTTTCGATTTGGTATATTAAACGTAAGACATT
>DAIDKM010000030.1 GCA_027450045.1 Paludibacter sp.
TATCACTTCGGGATAAATGAGCAGTTCATTCAATCGGCTTGTAATTGTCTTGGCAAGATTTGCATTGGTTTGGAAATCTCCATATTCTGCCCTGTCAGGCTCTTCAACCATTGAGGTTGATATTGAAAGTTTTTCTTTTATTTCCAGAAATTCTGATGCTGAAGAAAAAAACGATTGAATGCCAACGCTTTTTTGCAACAATTCATTAGCTTGTTCAACCGCAATCGTATCTTGCAATTTTTTTTGCAAGAAATCAACTACTGATAAGGATATGTTAGCTCCAAAGATTTGCATCACTTCTTTATCTTATCAACTATTTTATGGATTCCATCCACTTGGTCGACAAGCGTCACAATTCGTTGATATTGCAATCGCCACTGTAATGCGTTTGAAATTGTTAGATAACCTTGCAAAGGCGGAGTCTCCAGAATTTGTTCTGCCAATTGATGAAGCATAATTTCATCAGCCGGAACATGTTTGTCGGTTAGGTAGGCTACAATATCTTCAGTGTTTGCCTTATCAAGAATCATCTCACGGAGTCTGAAGGTTGTCGTGTAATCGGCAGTCCGTTCTTTAGTAATAAACGAACAACTTACGAAATCAAGTGTCGAGGTTTTCAATTCAGGATCATCCATTTTATCATAAACAAACACCAACAGATTGTAACCAAGCCCGAAGATTTTTTGTTTTGCATCTTTAAATGGGCAGGAAGATTGGGGTTGTTTGATAGAAGTTACCTTGATGTCTGTCAGAATATCGGCGGAAGGCAGGTCGATGCCGTTGGCAGACGATCCGATAAGCGTTTCATATTTACTGTTCAGATGTTCCTGAAACTTATGCTCAATATGAGTACCAACTGCTTTCCCATCCGTTACACCAAAAAGTGACTTGTTCTTTATGGTAGATTCTAAGGTGCAAAATGCCTGTGCTTCGGTGATTAATTTCTCAATTGAGAGTTGTTCTTTCATCATAAAATCATTTTTGAAAGGATGGGAATATCCTTGATCTAATTCCTTACAAATATAGCCATTTTTAAAAACAAAAAACGTCTTGAAGGCAGAAAGTGTTTTCTCCAAACAAAAAAAACGCCCTTCCTTTCGGAAACGGCGTTTTTTAGTTTCAGTAATCAGGAGTCGTTTATTCTGCGAGCAGAATTTCTAAGATCTGGCAAGCGGCTTTGGCAACAGGTGATCCCGGGCCAAAGATAGCGGCTACGCCGGCTTTGTACAAGAAATCATAGTCTTGTGCAGGAATCACGCCTCCGGCAATGACGATGATGTCTTCGCGTCCCAATTTTTTCAGTTCTGCGATAACTTGCGGAATGAGGGTTTTGTGTCCTGCAGCTAAGGAGGAAACGCCCAATACATGCACGTCGTTTTCGACAGCATCTTTGGCAGCTTCCGCCGGCGTTTGGAACAATGGCCCCATGTCAACATCGAATCCGCAGTCGGCATAGCCGGTTGCTACCACCTTGGCTCCACGGTCGTGCCCATCCTGACCCATTTTGGCAATCATGATGCGCGGACGACGGCCTTCTTTTTTTGCAAACTGTTCTGTCAGTTCGCAAGCGCGCAGGAAGTCTGCGTCTTGTTTTGTTTCGGATGAGTACACGCCTGAAATAGTTCTTATGGTTGCTTTATAACGGCCTACGACTTTTTCGCAGGCATAAGAGATTTCTCCTAAAGTAGCACGCACTTGGGCGGCTTTAACAGCCAACTCAAGCAAGTTGCCCTGTCCTGATTTCACTGCTTCGGTGATGGCGTCGAGCGCTTGATCGACAGCAGCCTGGTTGCGGTTTTGTTTCAACGTATTTAGTCGTTCGATTTGTTGTTTGCGAACGGCGGTGTTATCCACTTCAAGGATGTCAATCGGAGCTTGCTTGTCGAGGCGATATTTATTTACGCCGACAATGATCTGTTGACCTGAGTCAATCTTAGCTTGCGTGCGTGCGGAAGCTTCTTCGATACGCATTTTTGGAACGCCTGTTTCAATGGCTTTTGCCATGCCTCCCAATTCTTCCACTTCCTGTATCAAGGCCCATGCTTTTTCGGCTAATTCTTGAGTCAAAGTTTCCACGTAATAGGAACCTGCCCAGGGATCGACTTCGCGACAGATATTGGTCTCTTCCTGAATGTAGATTTGCGTGTTGCGGGCAATACGCGCCGAGAAGTCGGTAGGTAAAGCGATGGCTTCGTCCAAAGCGTTGGTGTGCAAAGATTGGGTATGTCCTAATGCTGCCGCCATTGCTTCAATGACAGTCCGGCCTATGTTGTTGTACGGATCTTGTTCGGTCAGCGACCAACCTGATGTTTGGCTATGTGTGCGCAATGCAAGCGATTTCGGGTTCTTCGGATTGAATTGTTTTACGATTTTTGCCCATAATAAACGTGCTGCACGCATTTTGGCAATTTCCATGAAGTGATTCATGCCGATTGCCCAGAAGAACGACAAGCGTGGCGCAAACGTGTCGATATCCATGCCGGCGTTGACGCCTGCACGCAGGTATTCCAATCCGTCGGCCAGCGTGTAAGCCAGTTCGATGTCAGCCGTAGCGCCTGCTTCTTGCATGTGGTATCCCGAGATGGAAATGGAGTTGAACTTGGGCATGTTTTTCGACGTGTATTCAAAGATGTCGGCAATGATCTTCATCGAGAAAGAAGGTGGGTAAATGTAGGTATTACGCACCATAAATTCTTTCAGAATATCATTTTGAATGGTTCCTGCCATCTCCTCCAACTTGGCGCCTTGTTCCAGACCTGCATTGATATAGAAGGCAAGGATAGGTAAAACAGCGCCATTCATGGTCATGGAAACGGACATTTTGTTGAGCGGGATGCTGTCGAAAAGCACTTTCATATCTTCGACCGAGCAGATGGAAACACCGGCTTTGCCCACATCGCCCACAACGCGTTCGTGATCGGCATCGTACCCACGATGGGTTGGAAGGTCAAAAGCAACGGATAACCCTTTTTGTCCACTGGCCAAGTTACGACGGTAAAAAGCATTCGATTCTTCGGCAGTCGAAAACCCTGCATATTGACGAATCGTCCACGGGCGCATGGCGTACATCACGCTGTAAGGGCCGCGTAAAAAAGGTGAAATACCGGCGGCATAGTGGAGATGCTCCATGCCTTCGAGGTCATCTTTTGTATAGATTGATTTGACGTTGATTAGTTCAGGAGTTGTCCACGGAGTCGTCGCTATGGGACTCTTTCCTGCAGTTTCTCCCACAAATGGGAGTGTATGAAACGTTGGACGCATGATTCTTTTTGTTTAGTTGTGTTTATGTTATGAGTAACAGACTTGCGCCGGTTACACGCTTGTCAATGAAATAATCACTTAGTAATGCCTAATTGTTGGTTGAAATGACGTAAGGTATCCAACACGTTGGAGCGGACATTAATGAAATCTGAAATGCCTTGCGCTTTCAGTTCGTCCATACATGCGGGCGCTCCGGCAACGACCAACAATTTCTTTCCGTCAATTGCTTTCTGTGCTTGTGGTGCGAGCGTTTCATACTCTTCATCACTCGAGCACAGTACAATGATGTCGGCGTTGGCTTGTTGAGCGGCGGCAACTCCTTCATCAATGGTGTCGAATCCTAAGTTGTCAATCACCTGGTAGCCCGCGCAAGCAAAGAAATTGCTGGAGAATTGAGCGCGTGCCAAACGCATTGACAAACTGCCAATGGTCAACATAAACACTTTTGGATGTTTCCCTGATTTTTCAGTAGCTAAACGCAACGCTTCAAAATCGCTTGCGCCGCGGTTGAAGTCGAGCACCGGTGTGCCTTCTTTCGGTTGACAAGCATGCAAGAATGGTTCTTCAATTTTGTCGCCGGCCACTTCGGTGAAATTAGGATATTGATTGGTTCCCAACAGAATTTCGCGACGACTTGAGAGTGCCTTGCGACGGCTTGTATTGGTGGTGTTGATGGCGGCTTGTATGTTACCTGCAGCAACCTCTGCCATAAAGCCTCCCTTTTCTTCCACTGCGAGGAATAGTTTCCATGCTTGTTCGGCAATGGCATCTGTCAGGTTTTCGATGTAGTAGGAACCAGCTCCCGGGTCGACCACTTTGTCGAAATGACTCTCTTCTTTCAGCAGCAGTTGTTGATTGCGGGCGATTCGTTCTGAAAAGTCGTCCGATTTTTTGAAAGCTGTGTCAAATGGCATCACGGTGAGCGAATCGACGCCTGCCAGTACAGCCGACATGGCTTCAGTTTGTGAGCGTAGCATGTTCACGTATGGATCAAACGAGGTCATGTTCCATTGTGATGTTTCGGCATGAATAATCATTTTGGATGCGCAACGTTCCATACCGTCGGGTTCATTATTGCTGCAAACCTTTGGGCATTTTTCTCCATAGGCAAAGACAATGTTGCTCCACAAGAAGCGGGCAGCACGGAATTTGGCTATCTCCATGAAATAGTTGGAGCTGATGCCAAAAGTGAAACTGATTTTCTTTCCTAATTTTTCGGCTGAAAATCCTTTTTCAACTAATTGTGCCAATAAATCATTTCCCCACGCCAGCGCGTAGCCTAATTCCTGATAGATATACGCTCCGGCATTATTGAAATAGATGGGATTGACGGCAATGGTACGGAATTTCGGCAAATAGTCCGAAGCGGTCATGACGGCTGCATAGCGGTCTGCTAAGTTTTCGAGCACTTTGCCATGTGCTAAACGATGTCCGAGTGGATCAAAATTGATGGAACCAAAAACGCGTTTTGGCTCAATGCCCATCTCTTTCACGTAAGCAACGTAAATTTCCACCAATTTTACTGCGGACATAACGCACGTATCGAAATGAATTTCAACTTGTGTAATATCGATTCCTTTGAGCATGGTAGCCAATGAATCGGCTGTTACCGCATCGCTATCGAAGGTGATATCAAGCGCCGTTACCCCTTGAGAAATCAGTGTGATTGCTTTTTCATGTGCAGCCCCAAGGCATTTCTCGCAAACATTGATTTTTTGACGAACACGCCAGCTATTGTTTTGCTTCGTGCCCCGAACGTACGGAAATTTTCCCGGAAGTTCGCCGTGCGTTTTCAGGCCAACCAAATCTTCTTCACGATAAAATGGTTGCACGTTAAAGCCTTCGTTCGTGTGCCAGACTAATTTTTTGTCGAAGTCGGCGCCTTTCAAGTCTCGTGTAATGGTATCCATCCATTCTTGTGTGGAAACGGGTGGAAATTCTGAGAACAGTGAATGTGAATGATCCATGTCTTTTTGTTTAGTGAGTCGTTGTGTGAATAGATATATGTAAAAATAGATTACGCGGTCAAGCAATCGGATTTTTCGAACTATGCGATCGTTATTTGTCAGACATTATGAAGCCTAAGTGACAGGCTGAAGGTTGAAGTTGTGTGCATCATGTCTAATTCCGCTTTTTCAAGAGTGGTTTTCTATAAAATAAAAGGTCAAATTTAATGAGAACAGAAATGAATACATTTCAGTCTAAAAAAGAGGAAGCCACCTTTTTGAGGCGGCTTCGCACGATGATTCTATGATGAATTATTTCACAGTTGACATGTGTTGAATCAGTTCTACTACTTTATTTGAGTAGCCCCATTCGTTGTCATACCATGATACTAATTTCACAAAGTTTGGATTCAAAGAGATGCCTGCTTTTGCATCGAATACGGAAGTACGTGATTCGTGAACAAAATCAGATGAAACTACGGCATCTTCGGTGTAGCCAAGAATACCTTTCAATTCACCTTCAGAAGCTGCTTTCATTGCATCGCAAATCTCTTGATAGGTAGCGCTTTTTTCCAAGCGGCAAGTCAAGTCAACAACCGAAACGTCTAACGTAGGAACACGTAACGACATACCGGTTAATTTACCATTCAATGAAGGGATAACTTTACCAACAGCTTTTGCAGCTCCGGTAGATGAAGGAATAATGTTGCCTGCCGATGCACGACCACCTCTCCAGTCTTTTGCAGATGGGCCGTCAACGGTTTTTTGTGTAGCGGTTACTGAGTGAACGGTTGTCATCAAACCTTCAACGATACCGAACTTGTCATGCATTACTTTAGCCAATGGTGCTAAACAGTTGGTAGTACATGAAGCGTTCGATACAATCGATTCGCCTGCATACTGCTTGTTGTTTACACCCATTACGAACATTGGGGTGTCATCTTTAGGAGGAGCTGACATGACAACGCGTTTTGCACCGGCTGCAATGTGTAACTCTGCTTTTTCTTTTGTCAAAAACAAGCCGGTAGATTCAACTACGTATTCTGCACCGACTTCATTCCATTTCAAATCAGCAGGATTTTTTTCTGCTGTTACGCGAATGGCATGACCATTCACTACTAATTTACCATCTTTTACGTCAATGGTTCCGTCGAATTGACCATGTACTGAATCATACTTCAGCATGTAAGCCATATAATCAACGTCAATCAGGTCATTAATACCTACGATTTCAATGTCTTTTTTTGTCAATGCTGCACGGAACACCAAACGTCCGATGCGGCCAAAGCCGTTAATACCTACTTTAATCATGTTCTAACTGTTTTAATGGTTCATTAAAATTTCGCACAAATATACTGCTTTTTCTATGAGCAACAATGCTTTCTTGAGAATTAATACTGATTTTTTTCTCTAATTAATGGTTCTTTGAAAATAAACGAGTTGTCTCTTGTTTCAGGTTTCAAATCGCGCTATAATGTCTGCTAAATGAATCACTTTTAGCGGTACTTTGTTTTTCCGGCAATAGCCGGCTATGTTCATGGCACACGAAGCCTCCGTTGTTACGATATATTCAGCGCCACTTTCGATCCCGTTACGTACTTTATTGGCTACCATCGCTGACGATATTTCGGTGTTTTTGATGGAGAAAGTGCCGCCGAAACCACAACAGACTTCACTTTCGTTCATTTCAATCAACTCCAATCCTTTGACATGGCTTAATAGTTCACGTGGCTCCGTCTTAATGCCGTATTCGCGCAACGCCGAGCAGGAATCATGAAACGTCACTTTGTAAGGGAAGGTTGCGCCGAAATCGACTATGTGCAACACATTGACCAAAAAATCGGATAGCTCATACATATTTCGACTGACTTGCGCGTGTCGTTGCATCAGTTCAGGCTGGTTTTTGAACAAAGAAGGATAGTCGTTAATGACAAAGCCGGAACAAGAACCGGATGGAGAGACAATGGGAATATCTTCTTCAAAATCATCTAGAAATTTTGTGGCAAGTTGGCGCGATTCATCCCAATAGCCACTGTTGAAAGCCGGCTGACCACAACAGGTTTGGTTGGAGTTGTAGTGCACCTTACAACCTGCTTTCTCAAGTATTTTTACTGTATTAAAGCCTGTTTCAGGATAAAGTTGATCAATAAAACAAGGAATAAACAATTGAACTTTCGTCATTTTTAATGATGCCTTAAGTGGCTTAATATTGTCTGTTTTACTCTACGCGTAGCGCCTGTTCAAAACGTTCCAAAAAGAGCAAGGCATCCTGGTGCGTCAGACAAAGCGGTGGCAATAATCTTATAACGTGCGTTCCACTGCCTCCGGTAAATACTTTTTGTTCAAATAGCAAACGACGTCGCAATTCTGCAGCGGGATTCTCCATTTCAATGCCGATCATTAAACCCAAACCGCGTACTTCCTTGATTTGAGTAAATGAGCTTAATTCTTTTAGTAAAAAACTACCTACTTGTTTCGCGTTTTCGATCAAGTGTTCGTTTTCGAAAATGTCTAAAACAGCAATAGCGGCTGCACATGCTAAATGATTGCCACCGAAGGTAGTTCCCAATTGCCCATGTACGGCTTGAAAATGAGGAGCGATGAGTACTCCGCCAATGGGAAATCCATTGCCCATCCCTTTGGCTATGGTGATCATATCGGGACGAATGTTGGCATATTGATGCGCGAAGAATTTACCGCTTCGTCCGTAACCGGATTGTATTTCGTCAAGAATCAACACGCTATTGGTGCGCTTGCATTCTTTGCTGAGATGTTCTAAAAAACAGGCATCAGGCAAACGAATTCCGCCTACGCCCTGAATACCTTCAATGATGACAGCACAAACATCCTCTTTATTTAGTTCTTTGGTTACGGCTTCGAGGTCGTTAAGCGGCAAGAAAGTAACATCGAGTCCGGCATTCACCGGAGCAATGATTTTGGGGTTGTCCGTTACGCGTACGGCAGCCGAAGTACGTCCATGAAAGCTTTTACCAAAAGCGATAATCCGTTTTCGTCCATTGTAAAAGGAGGCTAACTTCAACGCGTTTTCGTTGGCTTCGGCTCCTGAATTGATCAAAAAGAGGCTGTAATCTTCATAGCCTGACGCAGCGCCTAATTTTTTGGCTAAAGTAACTTGCAGGCTGTTGTGTACGGAATTTGAATAAAATCCCAAATTGTTGAGTTGCTCCGTAATGCGTTGAATGTAGAGCGGGTGGGAGTGACCGACAGAAATCACGGCATGGCCGCCATACAAGTCGAGGTATTCATTGCCTTGTGTGTCGTACGTGCGGCAACCGCGTCCTTTGACTATTTCAACATCAAATAAGGGATAAACATCAAAAGGTTTCATTTATAATTCGTTTTTGCTTTTCTCATTGCTTAAAATATTGAAACGATGAGAGATAACCGGTTTATTTAGTTTTGATGGGCACTTTATCGAGACGGCGTTGGTGGCGTCCTCCTTCAAAATCGGTAGTGAGAAATGTTTTCACCATTTCGAGCGCTGATGCATCATCAACAAAACGCCCCGGGAGCGATAATACATTGGCATTGTTGTGTTGACGGGCTAATGCCGCCAATTCGGGTGTCCAACAAAGTGCTGCGCGAATGCCCTGGTGTTTGTTAACCGTCATATTGATGCCATTCCCGCTGCCACAAATAGCGACGCCATAATCATAATCGCCATTTTCGACGGCTTCTGCTAATTGATGACCGAAATCGGGATAATCGCAACTATCGGATGTGTGAGTTCCAAAATCATGAAGCACGGCAACATGATCGGCTAACCAAGGTGTTATGCCTGATTTTCGATCGAAACCGGCATGATCGGAAGCAATGGCAATTTTGAGTTCGTTTAGTGGTTTCATCTGTTTCTTGTGTTTGTTGGTTGATTCTAAAATGGCATTAAGATGGCGTTTATTCGTTCATGGCTTGTTCAATGCTCCAACCCTGCGCTTTGATGTCAAATTCCTGTTCATCGCGTGTAATGAGACGGCATCCTACATCTTCACGTGTCATATAACCAATCAGCGTAACTCCTTCCATTTGGGTAATTGCATCGTGCAGTGAAGTAGGCACGGTAAACAGTAGCTCATAGTCTTCACCTCCGTTCATTGCCGCTGTCACGAGATTCATGCTGAACTCTTCGGCCATCACGGCAGTTTGATAATCAATGGGTATACGATCTTCATAAATGCGACATCCGGTATGGCTTTGCGTGCAGAGATGCAATAACTCGGAAGACAATCCATCCGAAATGTCGATCATTGATGTGGGAACAATGTGTTTGTCGCGCAAAATTTCAACGATATCTTTTCGTGCTTCCGGCTTGAGTTGGCGTTCGAGCAGATAGTCTTTGCCGCTAAAATCGGGTTGCACATCGGAACTGCCGATAAAAACGGTTTTTTCGCGTTCAAGCAGTTGCAATCCCATGTAGGCAGCCCCAAGATCGCCGGTAACGCATATCAGGTCGTTTTCCCTGGCGGTGTTTCGATACACAATGGTTTCTTTGTCAGCTTCGCCAATGCAGGTGAGCGAAAGCATCAGGCCGGTAACCGAAGCCGAAGTGTCGCCTCCGGCTAAATCAACGCCATATTTATCGCAGGCCAATTGAATGCCTTCGTACAAAGCTTCCATATCTTCCACCGAGAAACGTTTTGATATACCGACCGATACCGTGAGTTGTTTGGGATAGCCATTCATGGCATAAATATCGGAGAAATTGACCACAGCCGCTTTGTATCCTAAATGTTTCAGCGGCGTATAAATCAGGTCAAAATGAATGCCTTCAAGCAAGAGATCGGTGGTAACTAGCGTTTGTTTATTCCCGTTATCAATCACCGCCGCATCATCGCCGACTCCTTTTATGGTCGAAGAATTCTTTAATATGAAAGGTTGAGTGAGGCGACGGATAAATCCAAATTCTCCCAAACTCGCTATTTCAGTACGTTCTGACATAAAAAAAACAGTTTATGGCCATGAATAATTCCATTTGCAAAGGTATAACAATCTGACTTGTTCCCCAAACAAAATGCAACCTGAATGAAGACTCCCCCCAAAACCGGACAATTCAGTTTCGTAACGTAGAAAATGAAAAGTGAGGGGTGAAAAAAGGTAGGGATGATTTTATCAGGATGCTTAAAAACATTAGTAGTATAGAAAATTATTAGTGCCGTGAACTCTTCTTTTTTTGTTTTACTCGGCATATGATGTTTTGCCGGTATGTCAGATTTACTGACTCCTTTCATAAATTGACAATAGACATAGGGGAAACCATAGGCAGCGACCAACTCTTTTCTGAAATGTTCCCGCAAAACTCCGAACGGGTAGAAGCACAAAAGGCAGCGCCGCTGCGGGTCATTATGGGTAATCCTCCTTATTCAATTGGGCAGAAATCGGCTAATGACAATGCACAGAATCAAAGTTATCCAAAATTAGATAGTGACATAGCAAAAACATACGCAAAAGAATCAACAGCAGGACTGAACAAATCTTTGTATGATGCTTACATTAAAGCATTTCGCTGGAGTACCGATCGCCTTGATCCAATACAAGGAGGTGTTGTTGCTTTTGTATCCAATGGCGCTTGGTTGGATGGAAACAGTACTGACGGCTTTCGCAAAGAGTTGGAAAAAGAATTTTCAAGCATTTGGGTATTCAATCTTAGGGGCAATCAACGAACCAGTGGTGAATTGAGCCGTAAAGAAGGAGATAAAATATTTGGTTCAGGTTCACGCAATCCCATTGCCATTACCATATTGGTAAAAAACCCGAAAGCAAAAACAAACCCCACCCTGAGCAAAGTCGAAGGGAAAGCCACCATTCATTACCACGACATCGGTGATTACCTTAGCCGCGAGGAAAAATTAGGCCTTATAAAGAAGTTCGCTTCCGTTGCTTCTGAAGCAATGCAATGGAAAACGCTTTCACCCATTGAACATGGAGATTGGATTAGCTAACGCAATGATGTGTTTGATACCTTCATTCCAATGGCACCTGAAAAGAAGTTTGATACAAAAGCACAAACTTTCTTTAATACATATTCTTTGGGCGTTTCAACAAATCGAGACGCATGGGTTTATAATTTCTCAAGAAATAAGATCCAAGATAATATGCAGCGTATGATTGATTTTTATAATCAACAGCAACATGAATTTACGCAAGCAAAAAAAGATAATACAAAACTAAATGTTGAAGATTTTATTGATACAAACCCAACAAAAATAAGTTGGACTCGCGCGTTACGAAACGATGTCAAAAATCGTGTTAATCATTCCTATGAAGGGGAAGGATTGCGTATAAGTACTTATCGTCCATACTTCAAACAATATTTGTATTTTGAGGCAAGTTTTATAGAAAATCCAGGATTAAATTCAAAACTATTTTCTAATCTCAATATTGAGAATAAAGTAATTATTGTTACAGGTATAGGAGCAAGTAAAGAATTCTCAACTATAATATCTGATTTAATACCAAATCTTGACACAATAGAAAAAGCTCAATGCTTTCCCCTCTACTACTATGAAGAACGTTCCAAACAAAGCAGCAGTTTATTTGATAATGGAGGAAATGGAGAATTCATCCGAAGGGATGGCGTAAGTGATTGGATATTGGAGAGAGCCAAAAAACAGTACAGTACTCATTCGACAGGCTTGGGAGCTATAAGCAAAGAAGATATCTTTTACTATGTATATGGCTTTTTGCATTGTCCACAATACAGGGAAAAGTTTGCCAACGATTTAAAGAAGATGCTGCCCCGTTTGCCCTTGGTGGATGATGTCAAAGACTTCTGGACATTTAGCAAAGCAGGCAGGAAATTGGCAGCGTTGTATATCAACTACGAAACCGTTCCTCCATTTGAAACCTGTCAGGTTACTGAAAACCTGACAGGTTTAGAAGATTACCGCGTTGAAAAGATGCGCTTCCACGGGAAAGGCCAAAAGGATACGATTATCTATAACAGCAAAATCACGATTTCAAACATTCCTGCAAAGGCTTATGAATATGTGGTCAATGGCAAAAGCGCCATAGAATGGATTATGGAACGCTATGCAATAACCACCCACAAAGAAAGTGGCATCAAAAACGATCCCAACGATTGGGCAACCGAAGTAGGCAACCCTCGCTACATTTTAGATTTGCTGCTAAGCATTATCAATGTCAGTATGCAAACGGTGGAGATAGTAGAAGGACTGCCCGAAGTGAAATTTGAATAATGGGAATTGGGAAAATAATGATGCCCTATGAAACGGAATGATTTTGACGCACAGGGTGACTGCAAGAGATACCTTATATATAAGTGATAGTCTCACTCAGAGTGAGGCTATCACTAAACAAAACGAGCAACAACTTCTACGGCGTAAGTGTCCCGGATTATTCCTTCAAGTCTGAGCGAAGCGGCGATCCGGATGGGGAATAGCAACAGTTTACACCTGTTTGTGGTTACAAACCACGCCGGTTTTGGATACAAATCACCGCTTCGCTCATCCTTGCACCAAATCGGGGCAGGTGATTATCCTGCAATGAATCTATTTGGCTAAAAACAACAAAGCCATTCCCTGTTGATCAAGGAATAGCTGTTTTTGTTTCTCCGAATAATTTTGGAGGAAATTGAAAATCAGAAGCAAAGATGCGGGATTTTCTGCATGTATAGAAAACGGATTATAGCAACAGAATTAAAATCAATATAATGAGTAGCAAACCACCGCCGCCGATAAAAATGACACCACCACCATGATAACGACGATCTCCATGATTTCTATACCCATTGTCATGACGTTGATATTGATCTCTTTGTATTGATGCAACTTCAAATCTTAATTCTTTTTTCTCCGAACGACTCATTTTTGAAAAATCCATCGCTTTGATTTCTCTTAATCTCGTGAGATCAGCATTTTCTTTCGTTGCTTCGGCTGCATCGGATGTTGCGGCTGCATTGAGATCGGCTACTTTTATATTACTGGTGGGGGTGATTGCATTAGCACCCGTGATTTCTACGTTTTTTTGTGCAAGCACGGAAACGGTACTCGTCTCGTTGTCTGCTTTCAATGACGTTGTTACAAACAATAATGGCATACATACCATTACCATATAAAGCATTAATCGTTTCATGTTGATAAATTTAGTTGATACTCAGATTTTCAACACAAATATCAATGTTTTTGGATTGAAAAATGTTATACAATTTCCGAAAATAGTTGCAAGATTCACACATGTACGTAGCAATAAGTACTTTTATAGCAGACCTTAAATCACTTCTCTGTGAGGCAACATAGCGATAATGAGGGAATGGCATCATTCAACACAAATTCTCATTGCTTTGCGTAGGATTTCACCTATTTTTGTGTCTAAGTTTAAATATACCTGTTTTTAGGAAATTCATCGTGTGTCCGAAACGTTATACTGCTTTATGACCGATTTTGAGTTGATTCAAGAAATACTTTCCGGCAATCTGACGTTGTTTCGTCAGTTGTTGGAGCGTCATCAGGCGCAGGTATTTCGTACATGTATTGGCTTTGTACATCATAAAGAAGATGCGGACGATTTGACGCAAGAGGTTTTTATTCAAGCCTATCAATCGCTGGCATCGTTTAAAGGCGATTCGGAATTTTCCACATGGTTGTATCGGATTGCCGTAAACCGTGCGCTCAACTACACGCGGGAACGACAAAAAAAGTCGATATTCGATCGGTTGGACTCTTTTTTCACGGGAGAAAAGGCAGTGCAATCCTTTTCCGACGGAGCAACAGAGGAAAATCCAGAGCAACAGTTGATTCATAACGAAGAGCGGGAAATGATTGCCAAAGCATTGGAAAAACTTCCCGAAAAACAACGCGTAGCCATTGTGTTGAGTAAGTATGACGACATGTCGCAACGCGAAATAGCCAATGTGCTGAATACGACAGAAGGGGCGGTGGAAGCCTTGTTGCAGCGGGCAAAGACAACGTTGCGAAAGGAGCTGTTACATCTGTATCGTCGGCATAAACATCAGTAAATGAGTAAAGAATATTTTATTATCAAAATAGTAGTTCTTGTGCGTAGGAAAATCACGTGTTTTGTTTCTAACCTAATAAAAGCGACTAAAATGAATTGTACAACATGTCAAAAACATCTCGATGCCTATTTCGACGGGACGTTATCCCCCGATTTGAAAAGTCAGGTTGAGGCGCATCTTGCTGCATGTAAAGCATGTTCAGAATGGTATGCACGGTGGCCTGTGGTGGAACAAGTGATGAACGAAGAGAAGTCGACCTTTTCGAACCCATTTCTTGCAACACGCATCATGGTACAATTGGAAGAAATGCAATCCAAAACGTACGTTCCGGCTCATGTCTTTGCAAAGCAGCCCGTTTTTCGTCCGGTTACCGTTATGTTTATCGTGGGTGTGGCTATTTCATTGGGAGTTTTGCTTGGTAATTTGTATAGACCTCTTCAGGTGCATCCTTCCCATTCAACAGAATTACTCTATCTGGATGATGCAGCGATTGAACCCATCTCATTTTATGAGGCAAAATAAAGAGGAGACGCAATATGAATATCGAACGTAAAAACCAATGGTTAGTCTGGATAGTCCTGTTTTTGTTGGTAATGAATTTTACCATGTTGGCAACGATTGGCTATCATGTGTATCAATCGAATTGTGAGCAGGTTGCTGCTGTCACTCAACTGGGCGTTGAAGCGGATGCCGGAAAATTTAGCGGACGCTATTTTCGCGATCAGTTACAACTGACTCCAACGCAAATGGATCAATTCAGGGGTATAAACCGTACTTTTCGGCAACAAGCCCAAATGATCTTGTCGGAGCTGATTGACAAGCGAAAACAGATGCTCGACGAAATGAGTAAGCCCAATTCCGATACGTTGTCACTCAATCAGTTGTCGGATGAAATCGGCGGATTACATCGTGCGTTGAAACAGGTAACTTATCGTTACTATTTGGGTATCAAGCAAGAATGCAATCCTGAGCAACAACAAAAATTGCATGATATGTTTCAGCAAATCTTTATCAACGATTTGCCGCTGAATTATCCGGGTAATCAGGGGCAGCGGGGTGGTGGACAACATGGCAATCGGTTTGGTCGCTGAGCGAATTAGGTAACATCATGTCACTTCAAAAAAAAATGTACGAATTATGAGAACAAAATTTGTGATTTTATCATTAGCCGTCATGGCAATGAGCGCCGTAACAATGGCACAAACGTCAACTACGAAAGGGAAAGCTGTAGCCACAAACCGTACAACCACAACTCGTCCGGCTTATGTAGATAACAATAAGAATGGTGTTTGCGATAATTATGAAGCACGCCACGCGAATGGAACTGTTGGTCGGGGACATGGAAATGGAAGAGGTGGAGGAAACGGATTAGGGCGTGGACAAGGTCATGGCCCGAATTATGTGGATAAAAACAACAATGGAATCTGCGATTACCGTGAAACGCCGACTCAAAAATAGTGATTCTCTGTTTTTTAGCAACATGAATTCTTCTATCTGTTTCTTGCGTATGTATTGTGGAACAGGTCTTAAGTCATGAACGAGAACGATATACAAACATGAGTCTTCGCGGATTAATAATCAAAACAACGAATTTATGAATACTATGTTTTTAGAATGTGAAAGTAACTATGGTTTCGAGGAGACAGTCGAAAAGTTGACAACAGAAATCGAGAAAAAATCGTGGCATATATCCGCCATACACGATTTACAGCAAACATTGAAAATGAACGGAAAAGAAGTATTACCGGTCAAAGTCTTTGAATTGTGCCACCCAAAATTTGCGGCAGAAATATTGAGAAAAGATGATGAGCGGGTTATTTCTTCCATGATGCCTTGTCGTGTAAGCGTATATCAAAAGAGCAATGGGAAAACGTATCTTTCACGTATGAACACATCTGCCTTTGCAAAATCCTTTGGAGGTGTTATAGAACATGTAATGATTGATTCGTCCCGGGAAGTAGAAGAGATGATTCGTCCTGTTTTACTTGAAAAATCAGTGGTTCACTTAATTAATAAGTCAGATTCAAAACATGTGCAGGAACTTGATTTTGAATGTATGGTCAGTTGGTTTTAACCATTTATTAGTTGTATGAAATATGAAACGAGTCCCGACGTTCGGGACGAGTTCCATACGTCCTTAAACAAATAAAATTATTTTGTATGAAATCCCCATGGTTTACTAAACACCAATGGACACGAAAATAAAGAACAGGGGATTCCATTTGTCCTTTAAAATCAAAATTATTTACAAATGAAAACAAAAATGAATCGACGGATGATGCTTGGCTTCGTTGTTGGTAGTCTGTTTATGTTTTCTTCGTGCACCCAGGACACATTAAACCCACAAAAAATAGCCTATGGAAGCCTGATTCAGGTAGCATCGGATGGCACTACGACGGTGTCGACCAATAATTTGTTGGCAGCTTTCACTGCGACACCCTCTTTAAGTGATGCCGAAGTTGCCATGTTATTGAAGATGAAGGAAGAAGAGAAATTAGCGCGTGATGTTTACATTACACTGTATGAGAAATGGCCAAAACCTATTTTCTCGAATATTTCGGGCGCTGAAGAGCGTCATTTACAAGCCGTCATCACGTTGCTGAAGTTTTACAATCAGGCAGATACGTTGATAGCAGCACGCGGTGTTTTTTCCACGCCTGCATTAACGCAACTCTATCAAACCTTAGTGGCAAAAGGGGATTCGTCTCTTGCAAACGCCTATCAGGTCGGTCTGCAAATTGAAGAAATGAATATTAAGGATTTGACGGAAGCTTTGGCAACCGATCCGAATGCTAATATTGTCACTACATTTGAGAACCTGTTAAAAGCTTCCCGTAATCATTTGCGTGCTTTTTATCTTCAGTTATCGGCTTTAGGCATTGTGTATGTGCCTCAATTTATTACGCAGGATGAATATGATACCACAGTAATTTCTCCCATGGAGCAAGGGCGTCAATACGCTTTGCAAAATCACAACCGGTATAACTATCAATATCAACATGGGAATAACGGCCATTGATTTGATTCACAGCTAAAATATTTTTTTGAGAAATCAGTGTATTACAACCTGTTTTTATTGCGAAAATTGGTTTACCTTTGCTTCGTTTGATTCTATGAGTCAAACGAAGTTTTTTTTGATGAATATTCGTGTTCGCCCACGACTTATTTGGTTGTGTGATTTTATTTTAAGTACTGGTAAATAAATAGTGTCGTAAACCTTCTTAGTTGTACCCGTCAAAGTCCCATATAAACGAACAAATTCTTTTTCCTTCTCCAAAAATCCAGCTTCCATTTTCCTTCTCCAAAAAATTAAATTCCTTTTTCCTTCTCCATTTGGAGAAGGTGCCCGTAAGGGCAGAAGAGGTCGGAGAATGTGTCCGAAGAACGAAAGAGGTCGAGAAGGTGCCCGCAAGGGCAGATGAGGTCAGAAGAGGAAACCAACGGTCAGCGATTAAAGAGAGATAATTAGGGAGAGGTCAAAATTCAAAACACGACGTTATATTGTTCATGCTCTTGGGTATAAATTATTTACATGCTCGTTTCATAAATCTTTAATGTAAACATAAAACAAATGCTCATGAAAACGTATCTTGCAGCGCTTTTTTTCGTCTTGTTTGCAGTCTCCGTTTCTGCAAAAACGGCTCAAGTCACTGTCATTCTTCAAAATTCTTTATCGGTTGAACAATCGAATGCGCCGATTGTTATTTCTGCGGCTACGTTAGCGCAAAAGACAGGAATAAAGGTATGTTCGGTAGCGGTTTATAACTCAGGAAAATTGATTCCATCACAATTGGACGATCTCAATCGGGATGGCAAACCGGATGAACTGGCTTTTTTAGTGGCAATTCCGGCAAAACAACAAAAGCGTTACACGTTGAAAGTTGCCTCCGATAGTTCGTTGTTTACAAAATTTTCTGCTGAAACGCACGCTCAAATGTTTCGTAGAAATAAAGTCACGAAAACATTGATTCCGACAGTCGAAGAATCGTCGCCTACAGGTAATTTGTATCAAGCCCTGCAGCATCATGGGCCTGCTTTTGAATCGAAACTGATGGCATTCCGTATCTATTTCGATCAAAAGCAAACGGTTGATCTTTATGGAAAAAAACATCATGAATTGGAATTGGCACAAACGAATTGGTATCCAACGGATGAACAAATTGCCAAAGGGTTTGGCGATGATATTCTATGGGTGAAAGAGACTGCCGGATGTGGAACGTTGAAAGGGTGGGACGGTACAAAAGCCACTCATATTACGCCTGTTACAAACCGGACTGCCCGTGTCATTACCGATGGTCCGATACGCGCTATCATTGAAATGGAATCGGACGGTTGGAATTATGAAGGCAAGAAAATTGATTTGAAGCAACGCTACATTCTTTATGCCGGACACCGCGATGTGGAAGTGCAGGTGACACAGAATGACACGACTACGTTATGCACAGGCGTACAAACGCTTTTTGATAAATCGCAGATCATGCCTCCGCTTAAAGGCGCTCTTGCTATTTGGGGAACAGGGCTTCAGTATCCTAAGACTGACAATAAACGGGCTATGCCTCAGACTGTTGGATTAGCTGTTTCGGTACCTTATTCCGTATTGCAAAAATCGACAAAAGATGCAGATAATTTACTGCTCATCGTGAAAGGCAAATCGTTTACCTATCATTTTGCTGCTGCCTGGTCGAAGGAAATTGGCGGCTATAAAAACGCAGATCAGTTTTTCCATTTTGTAAAAACATGGAATAGTGCGCTTCGTAATCCGGTGAAGATAGTTGGGTGGAAGTAGCCGAAAAGAGTTATTTGTTCGAAAGGACAGAGGAATTGGCTTGCCATTTTTTCCCTTGAAACGTGTCGCGTTCTTCCATGCGTCGTTGCAACTTCACTACAAACTCATGGTTTTTAGTGCCCCAAGCGGGAGCAATGAGTAGGTTATAAGGCGATTGTGACGCAAAGCGTTCCATCGCAATGGCTGGGGAAAGCAATTCTAAAAAATCGATTACCACGTCTATGTAGGCTTCCAACGTGGTTAAGTGAAACCATTCTGGATGTTGTTCAAATTGTTTTGCCATTGCTGTGCCACGAATGATTTGAAGTTGATGTAGCTTCAAAACGGAAAGCGGTAGTTGCGAAAGCGTTATGGCATGTTGCAACCATGTTTCGTGCGTTTCGTGCGGCAATCCGATAATCAGGTGTGCTGCCGTGATGATATTGCGTTGAGCGGTAGCGCGAATGGCTTCTTCGGCTTGTTCAAAGGTATGTCCGCGATGAATGAATTCCAGCGTTTCGTTGTGTGTTGATTCTACGCCATATTCCACAATGACGTAGCGCGAACGCGAAAGTTCTTCAAAATAATCAAGCAAAGCGTCATTGATGCAATCGGGACGTGTGCCAACGGCAATGCCAACCACATCAGGATATTGCAACGCTTCATCATAAAGATTCAGCAACGTGTCGAGGGATGCGTAAGTATTGGTGTAAGCTTGAAAATAAGCAATGTATTTCTGTTCCTCATGTTTCTTACGAAAGAAACGAATTCCTTCTTCTAATTGATCGGTTACGCTTTTTTGAGGTTGGCAGTAATCGGGATTAAACGACTGATTGTTGCAATAGGTACAACCTCCGTATCCCAATTTCCCATCACGATTCGGGCAGGTAAAGCCGGCATTGATGGATATTTTCTGAACACGTCCATCGAGTTGTTCTCGTAGTAGCGAAGTGTAATCGGTATAACGTAATTGTGACATGTTTGGAGCAAAAATAAAGATCGAGACAACGTATTGAAAATGTCTCGATCTTATATGAATCTTAGGGTGTGTATTTACGGGTTTACCCGTTCATCGTAGCCAGAAACTCTTCATTGCTTTCGGTGCGTTCCAACCGATCTTTCAAAAATTCCATCGCTTCGACAGGATTCATGTCCGATAAATATTTACGAAGCACCCACATTCGGTTAAGTGTTTCGGGATCGTGCAACAAATCATCGCGACGGGTGCTTGACGACATGATGTCAACAGCCGGGAAGATCCGTTTGTTTGAGAGTTTCCGATCAAGCTGCAATTCCATGTTGCCTGTTCCCTTGAATTCTTCAAAGATAACATCATCCATTTTTGATCCTGTTTCGGTCAATGCCGTAGCAATAATGGTTAAACTGCCCCCGTTTTCAATGTTACGGGCAGCGCCGAAGAAACGTTTCGGTTTATGCAGTGCATTAGCATCCACACCACCTGAAAGCATTTTACCAGATGCGGGCGCTACCGTATTGTAAGCACGTGCCAAGCGTGTAATGGAATCCAATAGAATCACCACGTCGTGACCACATTCAACCAATCGTTTTGCTTTTTCTAATACGATGTCGGCAACCTTCACGTGACGATCTGCCGGTTCGTCAAATGTAGAAGCAATGACTTCGGCATTCACGCTACGTTCCATATCGGTTACTTCTTCGGGACGTTCGTCGATGAGTAGAATGATCATGTAAACTTCCGGATGGTTGGCCGCAATGGCGTTGGCAATATCCTTAAGTAAAATGGTTTTACCCGTTTTTGGTTGGGCAACAATGAGGCCTCTTTGTCCTTTTCCAATAGGCGAAAAAAGATCCACAATACGCATTGAAAGAGGATCGTGCCTTCCCGTGATTAGATTAAATTTATCGTCGGGAAACAACGGTGTAAGGTGGTCAAAAGCTAAACGATCGCGTACAAATTCCGGTGTCCTACCATTAATCTTGGTTACTTTTACTAAAGGAAAGAATTTTTCGCCTTCTTTAGGTGGACGAATAGACCCTTCTACTGTATCTCCTTTCTTTAGCCCAAAGAGTTTGATTTGCGATTGAGAGACATAAATATCATCTGGTGAAGTAAAATAGTTATAATCAGGCGAACGCAGAAATCCGTAACCATCTTGCATTGGTTCAAAAACGCCTGTTCCTGTCAAAATACCTTCAAACTCATACGCTTTTTCTCCGTTTTCGCCGGGATTCTTTTTTTGATTATTCTGATTTTGGTTCAGATTTTGATTCGGGCTTGCGTTCTGATTTTGATAATTGGGATTCTGATTGGGATTTTGGTTTTGGTTTTGATTTGGATTGTTTGGACGGTTATTTTGATGCTTCTGATTTTTTTGAGAAGGCTGGTTGTTATTCGTATTGTTGTTATTGATTTGCGATTCGCTTTTTTTCTCTTGTGGTTCAACGGTTGGAGTTGCAACCATTGTTTCTTCTATTTGTTCCGGTTCGTCGTCAACGATTTCATTCAACAAGGGATCCGTATCCTTAACATGTTGTTTACTGATAATTTCCGGTTTAGGTTGTGCGGTAGCCTTTTGCGGTTGAATTTTGTGATGTGACCGGTTTTGTGTTGGAGTGGGAGATGGAGTTGCAATGGCAGGTGAGGGTGAGCTTTCAGGTTTAGTAGGTTGTGCTATAACTTCAGGTTGAGAAGGTTTTGGCGTAGCTTCTTCCTGTCGTGAAGTTGCTTTTGCCCCATTTGCCGGTTTTTTTTGTTGGTTTGTTTGATTTGAAGCAGCCGGCTTATTGGGTGTTTTCATCCTCATACGACGTTTTTTTGCCTCATCATCTTCTATTGCGGTGTCTTTTTGTTCGGCAGCTTTTGAAATGGCTTGTTCATCCAAGATGCGATAGACTAATTCGTCTTTTAATAAGGATTCGAAGCGTTTAATTTTCATGTCTGCTGCTATCTTTTTCAGCTCGACAAGTTCTTTCTCTCTGAGTTCTAAAATATTAAACATATAAAAATGGAAATAAATGTGGCATGGGGTACATGTTAACCACAGACCGGACTTTGTGGAAAGTTCCGTGATGTTGGATTGAACAAGTTAAAGGGGTGAATGTTTTGGATACAAAAAACGAAGTTATTCGTAAAATTTTGCGTTGCAAAGGTACATAATTTTTTCTATTTGCATATCACCTATCACAAAATTCTTATTTCAGAAATTTTATTTGTGTGTTCATCTACTTTAAATCGATTATCGAGGCGCTCTCCGATAACCCAAACAATAGCATCGCCCGAAAGTAGAAGCCAAACTTGTTCTTTTTGATACAAATTCCATTTTAGATCTACAAAAAAATCACTAAGCTTCTTCTTCCCTTTATTACCAAATGGATAAAAGAAATCGCCTGGTTGTGGATGCCTTATTTCTAACGGGAATTGGAGTTTATCTGTATCGACGAAAATAGTTTCTTTTCGTCTCTCAATGTTAAATTCGACGGATGATTTGGGTTGAAAAAATTCTAATTCCAAGTCGTTGTTTATCTGCAAAATGGAAGTTGATTGCGTGATAAAGAAGGAGGTTTCTTTTTCTTGTTCAATGGGTTGAAGAAGCAATTGACTGCGGTCTTTAATCAATCGATGGGTTGGTGAAAAGAATTGTTTTCCTGGAATTCCTGTCAAACTTACATAGATGGACTGGATGGTTGCCGGATTAAAATGAAAGGGATGAAGCAACTCGAAGAGGGTGAAATGAGGATTTCTTGTTTGCATCAAATGCCCGATGTCAATCGTTTGAATTTTCCCATTAGTTTGTAACAGTTGCGTAGTACATTGTTCAATATCTTGATATATCATTGAAGATGCTTCATCAAGTTGCTCCATGTTTTTTTTCATCGTTTTACGGAACGACGGGTTCATTTTTTCCAACAAAGGAATCAATTCATGGCGCACTTTGTTTCTCAAAATAGTTTGATCGTTGTTTGTTGAATCAGTGCGATAACTTAGACGATTTTCCAGTATGTACTGTTCAATTTCTTTTCTGTTTAAACAGAGTAACGGGCGGATGATAAATCCGTTACGTACTGAAATTCCGGTTAGCCCACGCAATCCTGTGCCACGCGTTAAATTGATGAAGAATGTTTCGATGGCATCGTCAGCATGATGACCAATTGCGATGGCATCTGCTTGCAGTGTTTGACGCAATGTTTCAAACCAATCGTATCGTAAATCGCGTGCTGCCATTTCGATGGAAATAGCTTTTTTTTCAGCATATTCTTTTGTATCAAACGAAATGTGATAGAAAGGCACATTCATTTGTTGCGTTAAACGAAAGACAAAAAGCTCATCTTCATTGGACTCTTCACCGCGCAATTGGAAATTACAATGTGCAACTAAACATTGATACCCCATGTAATGGAGAATATGCAACAACGTCACCGAATCGCTACCTCCGCTCACTCCGACAATAAGACGGGTTCCTATCGGGGGGAGATTCTGTTCATGAACAAATCGTACTACTTTACAGAGTATTTTTTTTGAATCCGTCATTATTTTGGTGCTGATGAACCTTGTAACGTTTTGATTTCCAAATCTCGCGCATGGTTTCTTAAAAGCTTGGGTTGTGGCCGCAATCCAATTACTTTTTGCTCAAGCGCTAAAATCTGTGGTTCCAATACTGTTTTTTCTTCTTGAGTTTGAGCATCGGAATATGCTTGTCGTTTTATGATGAGTTCTTGTTCTAAAGCGGCAATGTTTTGGTTTAATGTATCTGCTTGCAAAAATAGTTGACGTGCTTGTTCGCTTTTGAATTGATCAGGAGACGAATAGATTAACGTGTCGTTTATCACAAAATGAATGTTGTTTTTATTTCTGGACGTTAAGGCATCTAATGTATCAATGGCAATGGCATCATGAATTACCGGCATTTTCCCAAGTCGATAGGTTTTTAACTGTGCTGCATTGCGAATATAAGCCGAGTCGGTGCTCTGAATGATCGTTCGCTCAGCATTTGGGATAAAAGTGTAGATCATTACTTTCCCTTTCGGTTGAAAACGATCGGTAGCAAACCATCCAATATTGTCAACATCGTCGATGACTAAAAGGTAGTCGTTGTAAATCGAATTAAATGGCATTCCATAATTAATAGGGATGAAGTATTTATTCTCCTTCATGTTATAACGCGTTACAAATAAATCGGTTCCACCTAACGAATGATCTCCTGTTGCCGCAAAATAGAGCGTAATGCCATCGGACGACACGAACGGATCATTCAAAGAAGTTCCATAGTTGTTTACAACATCACTCAAAGGCAACGGATCGCTCCAACGGTCTGTCATTTGGAATGTACTATATAATGCAGCTTTGCCATGAAGCGAGTCGGCAAATACAATGCGATTGCCACGTTGTGAGCGATATGCCAGCATGTCCGCAGGTTCTTGTTTATTGAGTTGTTGTGAAGAGAAAACCGTGCCGTCATCTTTTTTTATAGGATAGTGTTTAAAGAAATCCGTTTTGTCCACTTGAAGGCTATCTACAATGGTGACTATTTCAACGTGTTTAATCATGTCGGCACCCAATTTTGCTTTCACCAACAGGGCACTATATTTTTTTGCGACTGCGGCTGAAATGTTGGGTAATGCCAAAAAGTTTTGAATGGCGGTTACGGCTTCATCAAAGTAGTAAAGCCTAAAATAGAGATCACACAACTCAGGATAAGCGCTTGAAAACTTTTTTGTTACCGCTTTTTGTAAATAGGGTAGGGCTGCTTCTTGTTGTCCGCTTTTTGCCAGACTCATTCCATAACCATAATTGAGTTTGGCGTCATACGGCCTCCTTTTTAATAACGATTGAAAAAGTTTCGCTGCTTCCGAGTAGTGTTGTTGATTATAGAGAGTTTGAGCAGTTTTCAATGTTTGTCCAACCAATGAAAATGACAAAGCGAAAATTATCAATAAGATACAATGCTTCTTCATAGAGCAAATTGATTTAAAATATAGTCGATGAGAATAGTACAAAAATAAGGATAAATTTCCATTGTAACGATGGGTAATGATTTTCTTATCTTGAAAATTGTTATTCGACTCATTTCGTGATGATGTCAATAGTGAAGAGACAAAGGATAAAAAGCCAGTTCACACGATAATTAAGTTGAAATTCGGTTTTATCGTCCATAAAAAAAAGCATATCTTTGTAATCAAATTTTGAACACTTTTTTGTATGGAAACGCCTAATTGGTCAGAGCTTTCATTTGGCTATATGCCTACAGATTATAACATTCGATGTGCATACAAGGATGGTAAATGGGGAACCCTGGAAGTTACTTCCGAAACAACCATGCCCATGCACATTGCCGCAACAAGTTTGCACTATGGACAAGAAGCTTTCGAAGGGTTGAAAGCTTTTATGGGTAAAGATGGAAAAATTCGTGTTTTTCGTCCTGATGAAAATGCGAAACGGTTGCAGTCAACTTGCGATGGCATTATGATGCCCAAGTTGTCAACGGAATTGTTTCTAGAAGCAGTTGTTAAAGCAGTGACATTAAACAAACGTTTTGTGCCTCCTTATGGCTCAGGCGCTTCGCTTTATATTCGTCCTTTGTTGATTGGCACCTCAGCGCAAGTGGGTGTGAAACCAGCGGATGAATACCTGTTTTTGATCTTTGTAACTCCCGTTGGCCCTTATTTCAAAGCGGGATTTAAACCAACGCCGATGGTAATTCTGCGACAATATGATCGTGCAGCTCCATTAGGAACAGGAACTTATAAAATAGGTGGAAACTACGCAGCCAGTTTGGTAGCCGGTGAAAAAGCCCATACAATGGGCTATTCAGCCGTGTTGTATTTGGATGCAAAAGAGAAGAAATACGTGGACGAATGTGGTCCTGCTAATTTCTTTGGCATTAAAAATAATACGTATATCACTCCTGAATCAACCTCTATTTTGCCATCGATCACCAATAAAAGTTTAATGCAATTGGCTCGCGATATGGGTATGAAAGTGGAACAACGACGTGTTCCTGTTGAAGAATTAAATACTTTTGAAGAAGCCGGAGCTTGTGGTACAGCAGCCGTTATCAGTCCCATCGAACGCATTGATGATCTTGTTGAAAATGTATCGTATCATTTCAGCAATAAAGGAGAAGCAGGACCTGTTTGTACCCGTTTATATGAAAAATTGCGCGCCATTCAAAACGGAGATGAGCCGGATGTGTACGGATGGAATCTCGTGATTGAATGATAAAAGAGAAAAAAATTGGAATGTCTGGAATAGATAATTTGGTGTAATAACGTTTATGATGCCAATTTTCTGAGCAAACATTATCGCATGTTTCTAACCCCTTTTCATCTTTTTCTTACAGCCAATAGTTCAAGGCGCTAATCGGTTCATCGTCCATTTCCCATTTTCCCACTCAAACAAAAATCGATCGTGTAACCGGCTGGGTCGGCCTTGCCAAAACTCGAATGTAGTTGGCCGAACAATATATCCTCCCCAGTGTGGTGGTTTGGGTATTTGTTCGCCAAATTTCTCTTTATACAGATTGAACTGATCTTCTAAATATTCATGCGAAGGAATGACCTGGCTCTGAGGTGATGCCCATGCGCCTAACTGACTATCGACAGGACGGGAGTGAAAATAGTGTGTAGATGTGGCTTCGTCTAATTTCTCAACAACACCTTCGATGCGTACTTCTCTTTCTAAAGCCGACCAAAAAAATAACAACGCAACCCGATTGTTTTCAGCAATCTGTTGTGCTTTGTGTCCTGCATAGTTGGTATAAAACACAAAGCCCTCTGTCGTAAATTCTTTAAGCAAAACCATGCGTGAATGCGGTTGTAACTCTTTATCAACCGTAGAAAGCATCATTGCGGTTGGCTCTGATTGATCACTTTCTGTAGCCTCGCGAAGCCATTTTGCGAACTGATCGAATGGATCCCTGAGCATGTCTTTTTCATCCAGACTGCCATACTCATAGTTTTTTCTAAAATCGCTTAGCATCATGATGTTTATTTATAGAATGATTGGGTTAGTTCCCTATATGAATATCTCGGAATCCTAAGAAATAGAGCACACCGTCCAGCCCGATGGTCGAAATCGATTGTTGTGCATTGGCTTTTACCTTTGGTTTGGCATGAAAAGCAATGCCCAGCCCTGCTAAATCAAGCATCGGCAAATCGTTGGCGCCGTCGCCAACAGCTATTACCTGTTCTAACTCGATTTTCTCGACTTGAGCGATCAGTTTCAGCAACTCGGCTTTTCGTTTTCCGTCCACGATATCACCCACATAATTTCCGGTCAGCTTGCCGTCAATTATTTCTAATTCGTTGGCATACATATAGTCCACATCGAAAAGTCGTTTCAAATAGTTCCCGAAATAGCTGAATCCACCGGAAAGAATGGCCACTTTGAATCCGATTTTCTTAAGGATAGAAATCAAACGTTCTGCACCGTCCATGATGGGAAGATGTTTGGCGATATCTTCCAAAACGGATTCATCCAAGCCTTTCAACAAAGCCACTCGTTGTTTGAAACTCTCGCTGAAATCAATTTCGCCGCGCATGGCCGACTCGGTAATTGCCTTTACTTCGGCTCCAACACCTGCGCGCTCTGCCAATTCGTCAATGACTTCTGTTTTGATCAACGTGGAGTCCATGTCGAAACAAATCAACCTTCGATTGCGACGGTACATGTCATCCTTTTGAAACGAGATATCGATACCCAAATCGGAAGAATAGCGCATAAATTGAGCTGAGAGGGCATTTTTATCATTCAGGGTGCCACGTACCGATAATTCAACGCATGCACGTACTGAATTCGAGTCATTTACTATTAATGAAGGACGGCCTGTGAGGCGAATGATCGAGTCGATATTCAGATTTTGTTCCGAAACCACTTTCGTGACCATCGATAATTGTTTGGCTGTAATAACTTTTCCAAGCACCGTCACGATATAGCGGCTTTTCCCTTGTTGTGTTACCCAATTATCATACCGATCGATGGTGACTGGCGTAAACCGCACGTTGACATTCAGCTCGGAGCATTTGAAAAGAATTTCTTTCAACACATTTCCCGAATCGGCATTATCGGACATCTTAAAAAGAATGCCTAACGATAGTGTGTTGTGAATGTCGGCCTGACCAATATCCAGAATCGTGGCATCATATTTTCCCAAAATACCTGTTATGGCAGTTGTGACACCCGGTTTATCGTCGCCGGAAATATTAATCAAAATAATTTCGCTGTTTGGCATAGGTTCAATTTTGTTTCCTTTTGCAAGTAGAATAATTAATTGACAATGAATAAGTTCATTGAATGTTACGCTGGTTGATATTCGCTTTATCAAGTTGCAAGGCAAAGGTACAACAATAACCTTTAGAGACAAAAACCCGTTATCAGGCAATCGAGATTGGCCAACGTTGAATGATTTTGAAGTGATGGATTTGTGTATTTTACATAATATTACAGAGTTAGAATGAATATATATTCCTAAATTGGACATTCTTCGCCAATTCATATTAAAAATCGAACAAGAGTTGTATCTTTGTCAAAAATCTATTGTATGCAATTGCATGTAAAAAACGAAACTTCTACTCTGAAAGCCGTTGTGTTGGGACAACCCGAATCGATAGGCAAGAAGCCAACGCTTGATAAAACTTATGATGCAAAATCGTACGAAACGATTTTGAAAGGAGAATATCCTACCGAAGAAGCGATTTATAAGGAGATGAGCGCTTTTGAGAATGTTTTGTTGAAATACGATGTGCAGGTATTTCGCCCCTGGATATTGGAGAATTGCAATCAGGTTTTTGCCCGCGATGTAGGTTTTGTTATCGACGATAAAATAATCAATTCCAACATTATACCTGATAGAGAAGATGAAAAAGAGGCTTATGAGATCATTTATGATAAGATTGCCTATAACAAAATCTACAATTTACCTGAGAAAGCCCATGTTGAAGGGGGTGACGTGGTGTTGTTTAATGATATGGTTTTCGTTGGCGCTTACTTTGGCGCCGATTATTCCCAACTGAAAACAGCGCGGACAAACTTGTATGCTTTCAACTTTCTGAAAGAGCTTTGTCCAAATAAAACGCTGATCCCTTTGGAGCTTAAAAAACATGATACCGATCCAAGACTGGGGGTGTTGCATTTAGATTGTACTTTTATGCCGGTATCGCACGACAAGGCGATTATCTATAAAGACGGCTTTTTGAACGTCAAAGATTATTATATGCTGGTGGAACTGTTTGGTAAACAAAATGTTTTTGACATTACGCAGGAGGAGATGTATTATATGAATACCAATGTCTTTTCAATCTCCCCAACCGTAGTGGTTTCGGAAGAACGTTTCACCCGATTGAACGAACATCTTGAAAACGCATGGGGCATCACCGTGGAACGTGTTCCCTATTATGAAATTTCAAAAATGGGTGGTTTGCTTCGTTGTTCTACATTACCCTTAGTGAGAAATGATGTATAGGCAACTCTCTCAAAACTAACGATAATTAAATTTTGTCTTGCAGTCAGGTTGATCCATTCTCTTTGATTACATAGTCATGTTAAAACAAACAACCAATACGCTCTTGATGATTGAGCCTGTGGCTTTCGGGTTTAACGCTCAAACCGCCGTCAATAATTATTTTCAACAAAAAATTTCTGTTCCCGAAATCTCTGTTCAGGAACAGGCACATACCGAATTCAATGCGATGGTGGAGCAATTACGAACAAATGGATTGGAAGTATTGGTAGTGAAAGATACGATTGAACCGCATACACCTGATTCCATTTTTCCCAATAATTGGGTTTCGTTTCATGAAGACGGACGAGTTGCACTCTATCCCATGTTTGCCGAAAATCGCAGGAATGAACGCCGACACGCTGTTCTCCGTGTCATTGAGAACAAGAAACATCCGATCACCGGCGTGATGGATTATTCTCCGTTTGAACTTCAATCCCTTTTTCTGGAAGGAACAGGTAGTTTGATTTTGGATCACGTCAACAAAATTGCCTACGCGGCGTTGTCCGAACGAACAGACAAATCATTGTTGCTGCAATTCTGCCATGACTTTGGATACAATGCAGTTCACTTCATAGCCAATCAAACTGTTGACGGCAATCGATTGCCAATTTACCATACCAATGTGATGATGTGCGTGGCCGACCGATATGCGGTGATTTGTTTGGATTCGATTGATAATGCTGATGAAAGAAGCGCCGTGGTTGATTCTCTCGGGAAAACCGGAAAGGAAATTATAGCTATTTCAGAAGATCAAATGCATCACTTTGCCGGTAATATGTTACAGGTGGAGAATAACGCCGGAAAGCAATTTTTAGTCATGTCTCAAACGGCATACAAATCATTGAATCAGGAGCAAATAGATCGTTTGTCATCGTATAATGATTTCATCGTTGTAGCCATTCCAACCATCGAACGGGTAGGGGGTGGCAGCGCGCGATGTATGATGGCCGAAGTGTTTTGAATGGCTCTTCGCATCATCTTCAAAAGGAATAAATTGATACACAACTAATTTTTAAGTCCCGTTTGCGGAATTTTTTGTAGGAAAAACAATGTCATTTCCTGTTTTATTCCCTTTGGAGTTATTGACCTCACCCCAACCCTCTCCAAAGTAGAGGGAGCAGCTGAAATCTTTTATCTGATATAAAGACACTGTTTCTTGGTTATTACTTACGTGCTTAATTAAATTTTTATGGAAAACTCAAAACTTACCTCCGCTAATTTGATGGAGTTGGAAAACAAGTACGGAGCGCACAATTATCATCCGCTCCCTGTGGTGCTCGAAAAGGGAGAAGGGGTCTTTGTCTGGGATGTGGATGGGAAAAGGTATTACGATTTCCTTTCATCCTACTCAGCGGTGAATCAAGGCCATTGTCATCCTAAAATCATTCATACGCTCATTGAACAAGCCCAAAAGCTCACGTTGACTTCGCGTGCCTTTTATAACAGTCAGTTAGGGAAATATGAAGAGTTTGTAACGCGCTACTTTGGGTATGACAAAGTGTTGCCCATGAATACGGGTGCCGAAGCGGTGGAAACAGCCATTAAACTCTGCCGTAAATGGTCGTATGAAAAGAAAGGGTTGCCTGACAATTCTGCGCAAATTGTGGTGTGTGAAAACAATTTTCACGGGCGTACCACCACCATTATTTCTTTTTCGGTTGATCCTGAAGCATCCAACCATTACGGGCCTTTTACACCCGGGTTTATCGTGATTCCTTACAATGATGCTGATGCACTGGAAAAAGTACTTGCTGAAAATAAAAACGTTGCCGGTTTTCTGGTGGAACCGATTCAGGGAGAAGCCGGAGCGTATGTTCCCGACGATGGTTACCTGAAGAAATGCTTCGATCTGTGTCAAAAACACAATGTGCTGTTTATTGCCGACGAAGTTCAAACAGGCATTGCACGAACCGGTAAATTGCTGGCTTGCGATTATGAAGATGTAAAACCCGATATTTTGATTTTAGGAAAAGCGTTGTCGGGTGGCGTTTATCCTGTGTCTGCTGTTTTGTCGCGCAATGACATCATGGAGGTGATTAAACCAGGGCAGCATGGATCTACCTTTGGTGGGAACCCGATTGCAGCATCCGTTGCTATTTCGGCGCTCGAAGTAGTGCGCGATGAGAAACTTGCCGAAAATGCGATGCGATTAGGAGAAATCTTTCGTGCCGAGATGCAGTTATTATGCAAAGAATCAACGATTGCCTCTTTTGTTCGGGGCAAAGGGTTATTAAATGCGTTGGTAATCAACGACGGAGGTCATAAGGATCTGGCATGGGATATCTGTGTCAGGCTTCTTGACAACGGATTACTTGCCAAACCAACACACTCCAACATCATTCGCTTTGCGCCTCCATTAGTCATCACCGAACAGCAATTGTACGCGTGTATTGACATTATAAAAACCACCATCCGGGAGTTTGAATAAAACAGGTACATTTAACCCTTTTCCCATTCCTTCATCCCGATATTTCAGCGATAGTCTCTTTCAAAAAGAGGCTATCGCTGTGTATTTGATGTCTCGTTTCTTGCTTCTTGAAAAGACGAAAATTTTTCTTTTCCTCCGAGGCTGTGGAAAGCTGCACAGAATTGAGGGTGTTGTTAGTTTAAAACAAATCTGCCGTTTCTGATTTTAAATAGTTCATTTTTAAGAAAAGTGACTTTCTGACCATTTTGTATTGCCGGCTTCCAATTTGGCATTTTGTTGATA
>DAIDKM010000031.1 GCA_027450045.1 Paludibacter sp.
AAAAGAAAGAGACTTCTGAACAACTTGTTTGCTCAATAGTGAAGTCTCTTTCTAATTTTCATTGTTCGCTTTTATAATCTTTCAGCATGAGTGAAAAGAGCGTCTTTATTTCAATATAAAAAAGATTGTGATATAAAAAGCGATTAAATAAACTGTCGAATTAATACCCGGGGTTTTGATAAGCCGCCAAAGCAGCAGCGCTTAATGGATTTCCTTTCGGATCTGTTAGTAAACTCAAATAAGCTTGTGGCCATACTCGGAACGTATAACATTCTTTGTATTGTCCTTTTCCGTTTCCATCTTGGCCATTACCATTATAGGTATTAGCAGCAACTGGCCAATTATTGGCAAGCGGTGATGCTTCCTGATTATGATAAATGAGACGTTGATACAAAATTCCAGCATTATGTTCATCTTCCCATGATAATCCTTCTCCCAAAAATTCCCGAGCTTTCTCATCATAGATAAATTGAATAAACATAGCTGCTTCAGAAGTTGCAGTCGGGACATAATTTTCTGCTGCTGCCTGAGGGGTGCCTGGTGTAAAGTTTGCCTCCGTTGCCATCATAGGTGCTGTTTCATCCACGGGCACTGTGTAGGGAGTGGTAAGTTCGGCAGAAGATAATGACTTGGCTTGTGGTTCCCATAGGGCACATATTTCCGGACGTGATTCTCCTTTTTTATATGCTGCACGATAGCGTACCGTGTTGATATCTGCCAATGCATCTGTGTAATCTCCTTTACGTCCATAAGCTTCTGCCCGTATCAAATAGGTTTCAGCCAAACGTATTAAAATTCCATCTCTGGTTCCATATGCACTATTATAATTGGTTTCAGAAGTACTTCCCCCTCGTTGAGGATCAATAAACTTTTTAATAGAGAGATAAGGTGCCGCATGAGTTGTGTTGAGGCCGATACCTGTTCCATCAATCCATAAACGATAATAGAGATTTCCTGTGGTAGCGCTTTTTACCCAACGAGCCATCAATTGATAAGGTTGGCTCATCACCGTCAACGAATCGAGAGCTGTACTTGGCGTATTTTCCACGTAAGTTAATGCTCGTTGACCAAACAATATCCGTTTCTGACCAGCCACAACAGCTGATGATCCTGCTGGTCTATTAGCATTCCACCATGCAGCCGACTTAGCATTCCAAGTATAGGAAGTACTAGAGCTTAAGGTAGGCATATTGCTGATATATTCGTATTGGAACGTTTTGTAATATCGTGAATCATTTACTTTGTCCGTAAAATTGTCGTAAGCCCAATCAGTTGGTTTATATGTACCAAATGGGCGATTGTAAGCCATAGAACGTTGTACGCCGGTTTGATTAGTGTAATCGCCAGTGTAATAAACAGCCAATTGATTTGCATAACGTCCATCCAAACTTAAATTGACATCAAATTGAGCAGCCAATAACACTTCAGGGCTGGGCGTAGTTTCTGATACTGCCGGATTAAACAATGTCCAATAATCAGTAGCCAGCCCTTTATAAGTGCCAGAATTTCCTTGATTGCCATTAATCACTTGCGTGGCATAATAGATGCATGAATCCAAATCGGTAGAAACTGTTCCTTTGTAAAGCATTTTCAAATAAGGATCTGAACTATTGGCAAAAGTAGCCCCTTGTGCTCTATTTAAATAAAGTTTAGATAGAAAACTTCCACATGCCCATTTGGTGATACGTCCACGATCGGATTGGGAAGTGGGTAATTGATTGTATGCCCAACGTAAGTCGCCAATAATTTGTCTGTAAATGGTATCCATTCCTACCTTTGGATAGTAATAAATCCCATTATCTGTTCTATTGGATTTTAACATCAAAGGACATGCTCCCATTTGATTGGTAATTGAATAGTATGCCCAAGCACGTAAAAACAAGACTTCAGCTTTCCGTTCATTGGCAAAACTTGCTGTGGCAAATTTACCCGGGTGCACGTTGTCTATTTGTTCCAATGCAATGTTGCAATTGTTGATTTCTGGATAAGCTCCAGTAGGCGCATAACTTGAATTTGCTCCTCCTAAATATGCGTTTACATAATTACCAACAGTGCTAACATTGCTGCCATAAGCAGCCATCGTGGCCATACCAAAAGCGGAGTTAGCCCCAGCAGTAATAGTCTGATCCGTTTCGGGATCAACCAAAGCAATTCCAATAGTCTGGTATTCAAATTTAATGCGTAAATAAGTATAGCATCCTTTGATTAAAGCCTCAAGACCATCTTCTGAATTGTAATAATCTTGTGTCAGATTTGTCACCTGTTTTTCTTGCAAGTAGTTGGTGCAAGAAAAAGCAGAGATAAGTATCAGAAAATAAACAATATATTTTTTCATAATTTCAATTTTTATTATTATAATTGATTAAAAACTTGCTCTCACACCGCATACAATACTTTGTTGCAAAATGGTATTATTATTCATGCCACCGACCGGCATGCCTGTTCCTGATGCACTATCCCAACCAGTATTATCGTCAGGGTTAATGCCTCGTTTTACCAAATCTCCTCCGAAAATAAAGGGATTTAAGACTTGACCATAAACCTGGAATTTTTTGATGTTGTATTTGGCCAATAATTTGCCTGGTATCGAGTATGCCAATGATATATTACGAACTGCCACAAATGAACCTTTGTTATAAGCCATTGCTTGTGCATATAGAGGTATACCGGCATAAGAACCAAATTCAGCAGAATTTAAGATAGGATATTTACCGGAAGGATTTGTCCATGACCAAGCGTCTTTAAGAATGTAATTAGGCATGTTTGAACCAGCACCAGGGTAAGTAGGAAATCCACCATAATACATCTGACCAAATTTTGCATACAAAAAGAAACTTAGTTCAAATCCTTTGTAATCAAAGGTATTAGTGATGCCTGCTGTCCATTTTGGTCGATTAGTCCCTAATATCGATTGATCGTTCCCATCAATTTTATAATCGCCATTTAAATCAGCTACGCGAATCATACCCGGGTGAAATTTATAACCATTAGCGTTAAATTTTGCCATCTCAGCCAAATCAGCCGGAGTGTTTTGCCAAATGCCAACGTATTTATAGTCATAGTAAACTTGCAATGGTGATCCAATAAACCAACGGTTGGATAACATATCTTGCTTTCCGTTTAACAACGAAACAATTTTCTCTTTATTTGTAGACCAATTGATATTCGTCGTCCAAGTAAAATCACGTGTTCTCACATTAATCGTAGTGAGATTTACTTCAATTCCTCGGTTGTTGGTAGCGCCAATGTTTTCTAATTCCGACACAAATCCTGTCACAGCAGGCAACGATTTAGTCATTAATAATTTAGATGTATTAGCTTGATACAAATCCACGCCACCGGAAATACGGTCGTTCAAGATTGAAAAATCAAGTCCTAGATCCGTTTCAGCCGTTTGTTCCCATCCTAAATTAGGATTAGCTACTTGTTGTGGCAAATAGCCGATGGCAGGTGTTGATCCAAATACATAAGGATTGGAGCTTAATGGGCCTGAGGATGTATAAGGACTTACAGCTGCGTTGCCAGTAACTCCATAACCTACTCTCAATTTTAATTCCCGAATCCAATCAAATTGTCTTATAAACGGTTCTTCTTGCATCTTCCATGCTGCTGCAAAAGAGGGGAAGAAACTCCATTTATGGCCGTTTGCTAATACAGAAGCACCATCCCAACGTCCAGTAGCTGTTAAAATATACTTGTCCATAAGCGTATAATTAACGCGACCCATATACGACATCAATTGACTTTGAGAAAAACCTGTACCATAGCTTGTTGGTTTTCCTACTGTATTGGCTGAAATATTATACCACATACTGGCGTCATAAATTTCGCTACTGGCACGTATGCTGGAGCTTTCACCTCTGCTTTGTTGTACAGATTGCATCAAAGTTGCACCAATGGTATGAATTTTATTAAATGTCTTGTCAAAATAGAGCAAGTTTTCCATTACATACGAAAAATTCTGTGAATAGTTGTAGGTGGCTGTGCTCGGTTGTATTAAATAGCTGGTTGAATTAGAGCCAGTCCATTGTCCATAGCGGCTTTCACGATATTGTGCGCCGAAGTTTAAGTGGTATTTTAACCAAGATGTAAACCGTATCTCTGCGTACGCATTGGCGTTGGCTGCCTCGTTTCTGTTTTCATTTATTGACTGCGCAATATCCACAAGGGGATTCCACCAGTTAATGTTCCCTCCAGGATTCTTAATGTAATTGCCCAATGAATCTGTAGGCACTGTGTAAGGAACTTGATCACATGCTCTTGAATAAAGATCTTTTGAGCCTGTATTGGAGCTGTTATTAATTTCGCCAAGATTCTGTATTGATAATGATGCAAAAGAAGACATGCCCACGGTTAACCATTTCACGGGAGTAACATCACCATTGATGGTCATATTATACCGTTTGTAATTTTGATCTTTTTGAACACCTAATTGGTTCAAAAATGCAGCAGACATGTATAATTGAGAATTATCTGTACCAGACGAAAGTGAAATTTCGTGATTTTGTGTAATGCCTTGCCGAAGTGATGCGGCTCTCCAATCAGACGACTGAACATTTGCAGCATTGTATTGAGGAACTTGAGTCGGCCAGCCCATAGCTTGTTCTTGAGGTGTGGTGTTTCTCATGGTAACGGTTCCCCCAATAACATTATTGGCCCATGAATACCCTTTCAAAACGGCTTGTTGAGAATAATAATCATTGCTTAAGGCGAATTTCTGAATATCTAAAGCAGGTGTGGGATAGCCCATTTGAACTGGAGTATCTAAATTGGTATATTTTTCAGTACCATATTGCCCTGCGTTCATTAAAGCAGTCCGATTGGCATCAAGATACTGTCCGGCATTCATCCATTGCGTGAGTGAATGGTAACTGTCAAAAGAAACTGTACCATCATAACTAATAGAAACCGTTCCTTTTTTCCCTTTTTTTGTGGTGATTAAGATTACCCCATTGGCACCACGCGATCCGTAAATAGCGGTGGAAGATGCATCTTTTAGAATTTCCACTGAAGCAATATCGTCAGGGTTAATGTCTCCGATACTCCCTGCCGTTAAAGGAATTCCATCAACCACATAAAGAGGAGAATTAGAGGCTGTTAAAGACCGATTTCCACGAATAGTAATTGAAGGAACAGTCCCCGGTTTGATATTTGAAGAAATATCCACACCCGAAACTTGCCCTTGCATGGCTTGCAGCACATTTTGAACAGGTCGTGATTGCAATACTTTTTCGGAAACTTGCGACAAAGCGCCAGTTACATCGCTCTTTTTCACACGACCATAACCAATTGCTACCACTTCATTTAATGCAACAGCTGATTCTGCCATCATTACATTGATGGTGTGTTGATTGTTAACAGTGATTTTTTGTGGTTCCATGCCCATAAAGGTAAACAACAGAACTGTTTTGCTTGAAGGAACAGTAAGTGAGTATGCTCCGTTAACATCAGTCAATGTCCCTTTATTTTCACCTTGAATTCGTACCGATACGCCCGGTAGGCCCAATCCTTGGTTGTCTTTTACAATGCCTTTCACCGAAAGGGACTGTGCAGAAGCCAAAGACATAACAAACAGCAACAAAAATGTCCACATCATTTTTAATGAAAGGAATTGAGAACTCCATCCCCGATGTGCCTCTTTTCGTGTTTCCATACGTTTTAATTTTTGCATAATCAGATTAATAAATAAGCTCAGTTAAAAAATAAATAATTAAATAGTAGTCTATCTGTTTCATCAGAAATCATTTTCTCGAATGATTCCGATTCCTATATTTGAAGCTGTTTTTCATTTTGCCGTCAAATTAGTATTCCAAAATAATACATGTTTATAATCAACTGAGGGTTGGCACTTTCCCTTTTGTGTAGCATGTATCTATGAATTTATTTATTAATATGTTTTAGTTATTTGTACTCAATTTATTTGTCGATTTATTCGTTCAACGATTTGAGCATTTACGGCATTTTTTTCAGTCCTTCCCATTTTACATTCCAGCTCCCATTTTTCGGAAAGCCTGGATTTTTCTTCTTATTTCCATCCCATCCGGCGCACATCATAGCAACAGCAGTGAGTAACCCGCCATTCCCGGGTAAATAGATGCGCAACCGCTTGTCTTGATAATTTTGTCCATTCACCAAATAGATGTTTTTTTGTTGCTTCATAAGCAAAGCATCAATGGCTTTTTCGGGTTCCCCCAATCGTGCTGCTGTCATGGCCATTAACGGATAATCCCATCCCCAGGTAGTTTTCCATTGCCAATGTTTCATTATCCAATCCAAGGTATTTCGCATCAATGTAGGGTTCACTAATGGAGACAATGGTAACATGCCTAATGCTCCCAAAACTGCGGGATGATCGGATGTAAATCGAATATCGTGATAAGTTTGAGGCGCTGATTCGGCTGCCAAATAAAGGCCATCTTTAGAAGCAAACGGAGACAGATTAAGGAGAACTTTATCCCATTGCTGATTTCGTTTCATTCCGCATCGTTCTCTCCATTTCTGAGCTGTACTCAATGCATAATACCAATAAGAAAGTTCAAGAGGAGGATTGACGGTTTTGCTTGCGCGAAGTGTTTCTTGTGCAGGAATCAACCCTTTCAGCACATACTTTCCGGTTTTTTTATTATCCGTTGCAAAAGAAGCCATGAAATCTGCGGTTGCAAACACCAATTTTTTGTAACGATTTAGTACTGCTTCGGTAGGATGATCACGATACACCAATTCTGCCATGTAGATAATGTGCGGTTGTTGCCAAACTAAGAAGGACCCAACGCTGGAAGGCGATTCCAGAGCGGAAGGATCGGTCATTTTCATCCAACGAACTCCTTTAAATCCTTGCCTTCTTGCAATACTTCTGGCATTTGCATAAGCGATATTGTACCAATCTAAGCCACGTTCAAGGAGATCAATCCGATTCCACAGCGCAAATTGAACGGCATGCCACCAGTGCATTTCCAGATGGAACTTTCCATACCAACTGTTGTACGTCAACCCGGTTTCTTGAGGTGGCGTGTTTCCGGCGCATTGGATTGCCGTCAGATATTGAGAAAGAACCACTCTGCGTTCTAATTCTTTGGCTCTTGGATCTTTGCATGCGCTGAAATCAACCACAGCTCCTTTCCCCCAGAAGGAATGCCAATAATGCGCAGTTGCCATTTTGCATTCGTCAAAGGAAGGAAGTGTTTCTTCTGACCATTCTTTCGTGAACGAACACGAAAATGAAAATGAATTCAATGCCGTATCAGGTGCAAGAATAAAATAATGAGGCTCTTTTCGGGATAATGTTGCCTTTCCATTCCATGATACTTTGACATAATAGTGGGTGCTGTCCAACTGCCTTTTAAATACAACAAAATGATCACCTTGAGCAAGAATAGTTGTCTGATGTTTATCCGGCTCGTTCCACGCGCAACCATCATCAAAAGCCTTTCCTGTGGGATAAGCAAAGCGGAAATGAATCTTGATTGCACCTGAATGGAGTAATGGGGTAGTGATATAAGCCGAAATCATATCTTTTTGAGGATGGCATACCGTTTCCACAGCCACCGGCTTACCATAAAGCGTATAATTACTTTCAATCAATCCATCCCAAAGATCTAATTTTTGCGTAATATGATGTACATCGTTCAATGTTCCTTGTTTTCCTTGAGGATTCGTGATTTCCAAGCCCACAATACCCAGATGTAATCGATGTGGATTGATGCGAAACCAGTTAGCAGCATCTTGTTGACGCCCTGTTGCTTTGAACTGAACAGCATAAGGTTCGTTCCATCCGCGAAAATTATAGTTACGCAAGGTTTCTGAGAACGCATAATGTTCAGGATTTGCGAAGCTATGCCAGCCCCAGGTTGATTCAGTCCCCAAGGGAACGCCGTTAGCATAAAATGCGGGGAAGGTTTGAAGTCCTGTAGGGTCTACCGTGAAAGCAAAATTTCCATTCCCAACTGATAGTGACGATAATGAATCAATACTGTGGATTACCGGCTGATTTCTATCTACCAATGATTTGCGGTGAATCATTGCTCCCAAACCGTTGCTATTACAACATAATAAAAGCAAAAGTCCCGTAGTCAATATGAGAAGACGTTTTTTCATAGATAGATTCAAAAAGGCATGTTGGTAAAGATACCTCAAGTTACTTTGGGAAATTCATGATCTTACAACTTTATAGTTCATGAATAGACTATTATGGATTCAGGAAGGTATGTCCCGATGGTTAAAATTCATAGTATGACATTACAAAGATAAGAGACTCTTTCCTAATCAAAATTGAACATTTTGACACTTTATATTTGATTTTTGATACAAATTCATCAATTATCTCCAATTTGGGTTGACTGACAGATCAAATGATTCAGGACAAAACATACGCTTTAGTAATGAAAAAACAAAGAAGTTATCGCATTGATTGAGTTGTAGTTGAATTCTCCTACACATCGATCGTTACGATGTATTCACTTTGACTGATTGTCAAATGATAAATATATAAGCCAGAGGCCTGCTTGTCTTAAAATAGTATTTTATACGTTAGACAATGGGGCATTATTTTAACGGTAAGCGTTATTTGATTAAACTGATCTCTGGATTATCCGAATTATAAAAGGATTGCCTATTAATTTGATTTGTCCCAAAATACTTTTATAGTAGGTTTCTTTATAAAGTTGTGGACTTAAATAATAATCAAATAGCAATAAATCAACGCAATAAACAATGTTGTTACTTGATTAATTCCATCAAGAACTTAAAAAGTTATCCGATGTAGTGGTTGTGGATGGATATTTCTTCAAAGAACCATTTGTTTCCGGTCTTACCCACTGTAGACTTGATGTTATCTCGCGCTTTCGGGATGATGTGTGCCTGCGCTATATCATACAAATGCAGAAGACAGATATACATTGAATCAAAAGTAATCATTCAATCTTACTAAGGGAGCCTTCGGACTCCCTTTTTACTTTTGTCGCATTTGTTTTATAAGATAATGAATCATACCTCTTTGGAGGTATATTATTGACAGGGAGAATAACTTTCTTCATGCTTCACTAAAAGTTATTTCCCCTGACAACAATTATTTCATCATCTTCATCCTATTTTTCTAACCTCCAAAATTCGCATTTACTAATTGAACTTTGGGTTACATTATCTATATGGCATGTGTGACTCCTGTTTTTTGACTAACCCGAAAAGTAAGTTACCATTTTGAAAATCGTAAAAAGCTGCTTTTGTACAGCCTATGGTGGATAATTCTTCACGACTGAAGTAAGATTATCCATTCCAATCTTGAAAAAATCTATCCCGTGTTGTAATTGTACTATAAAATCATCATCTTTGACACGGCGTTTAAGGGGTATTTAAAAACGATTTAATGACTTTAAGCGTCTTGAATTTGAAAAGTATGACACACAAAAGCATCAAGAAACATGAACCATTTATTGACAAAAACCATCGATTTGTGTAATGGTGAACCCGACGCAAAACGAAAAGAAATACTCGATTATTTTGAAAAGACGTGGGCAATAGACGAGAAACTCTATGCCCAATTGAAATCCGACGAGGTGCTTTACCATCGCGGTGATCCATTGCGCCATGTGCTGCTTTTTTATTTAGGGCACACGGCAGTATTCTATATCAACAAGTTGATGTTGGCGAAGATCATTGATACTCGCATCAATCCCGAATTTGAATCGATGTTTGCCATTGGCGTTGACGAAATGAGTTGGGACGATTTGAATGAACGGCATTATAACTGGCCTTCCGTTGACGCAGTGCGCGATTATCGTAACAAGGCTAAACAAGTGGTGATGGATGTCATTCGCCAAGTTCCTTTAGTTCTTCCAATCACGTGGAACGACCCGCTTTGGATCATTCTGATGGGCATTGAACATGAACGCATTCATCTCGAAACCTCTTCGGTGCTCATTCGTCAGCTTCCATTAAAAGAAGTAGTCGCCGGAATGTTTGGGAAGATTTGCGACGATCGTGGTGAAGCACCTCAAAATCGTTTGCTCTCTGTTCCGGGTGCCGAGATGAAACTTGGCAAACCATTGGATCATCCGTTGTATGGCTGGGATAACGAATACGGGAATTATGCTGAAACGGTAGCTGATTTCAATACCTCTGCCATGTTGGTTTCAAACAGAGAATACCTTGCTTTTGTGAACGACGGAGGCTATCGTACACAAACTTTCTGGACAGAAGAAGGGTGGAACTGGAGAAACTTCAAACAAGCTGAAATGCCTCTGTTTTGGCGACGCGACGGAGAATCATTCCGGTTGCGATTAGTGGCTGAAGAAATTCCCATGCCGTGGAATTGGCCGGTGGAAGTAAATTACCTCGAAGCCAAAGCCTTTTGCAATTGGAAAAGCGCAAAAGAGGGCAAAACATTCCGCTTGCCGACTGAAGCTGAATGGATGAGACTGCTTGATTATTGCGAAGTACCCGACGAGTTGGAATGGGAATCGGCTCCGGGCAATATTAATTTAGAATATGTTGCTTCACCATGCCCTGTCGATCGTTTTCGCATGGGTGATTTTTATGATGTGATCGGTAATGTATGGCAATGGACAGAAACGCCTATTACCGGTTATCCGGGATTCAAAGTCCATCCGATGTACGATGACTTTTCCACCCCCACATTCGATGGCCAACACAACTTGATAAAAGGTGGTTCATGGATTTCAACCGGAAACGAAGCAACCCGCCATGCGCGCTATGCTTTTCGTCGGCACTTCTATCAACATGCAGGCTTTCGCTATGTAGAATCGGAAACGCCATTAGTGATTCATAATGATGAATATGAAACCGATGTTGAAGTTGCAAATTCCTGCGAAACCAATTGGAAAACTGATATAGATACACCAATCAATTTCTATCAAGACATAGCAGCATTCATTTACGATTTATTGAAAGATAAGCCTGTTCAACGCGTTCTTGATATGAATGCCGATACCGGACGATTAGCCTTTGAACTGGCTGTCCATTTTCCTGATATTACGGCGCTCGATTTCTCGGCACGTTTCATTCGAATGCCTGTTCAGTTGCAGGAAAAAGGATTTATGCGTTATATTGTGAAAGATGAAGGCGAGTTAGTTTTCTATCGGGAGGTTGTGTTAGCGGATACCGGATTGGGTACAGGAAAAGAACATATTCTTTTTATGCAAGCAGATGCCAACAACTTGAAATCCAGGTATTCAGGATATGACTTGATTGTAGTTCCTAATTTGTTGGAAGAATTGCGGAATCCTATTGATTTTCTTCAACATATTCATGAACGATTGAATGAGCAAGGTTGGTTGATCATCACTTCCACCTACGAGTGGGACGAACAACGAACTAAACGAGAATTTTGGCCGGGAGGATTTAAACAAGATGGCGAACCGGTAACATCGTTTGAAGGCATTCAAGCTATTCTTGAAACCCATTTTTCACTGGAACAGGAGCCGTTCGATATTCCTATGATACTTCGTAAATCGTCGCGAACAAGCGAAGTGAAAGTATCGGAAGCATCCATTTGGAGGAAGAAGAAATAACATGATTACTCAATTCTTTATTTGGCCATTTTATTGTAAAAAAACAAATCAGCCATATTGAATGGTTCGAAATGAATCTACATTTGTAAAGAGGTACACAAACTTAGGATGAAGATTGAACCCAATCCTCCAGCATAAACAAGTAAAATTGCAGACATTCATATCATGCAAGTGTATTTATAAACAATTAATATTTTAATAATAAATGATTTACAAATGAAAGCAGTTAGAATTCATCAATATGGGAATGCGGACGTTCTTCAAATAGAAGAAATTCCGATACCGGAAATAAGAGAAGATGAGGTGTTGATAAAAATTCATGCCACATCAATCAATCCTGTCGATTGGAAAGTGAGAGAAGGTCATTTAAAAGCAATGAACCTGCACAATTTACCGTTGACTTTAGGTTGGGATGTTTCAGGAACGATTGAAAAAACGGGAAGTAATGTCACTGAATTCAACATAGGCGATGAGGTTTATTCCCGACCGGCTATTGAACGTGACGGATCGTATGCAGAATTTATTGCAGTGAAAGCTGCCGAAGTAACACGAAAACCTAAAACGATGACGCATCTTGAGGCGGCTTCGATTCCGTTGGCAGGCATCACAGCCTGGGAGACGTTAGTTACTACCGCTCATATTGAGAAAGGGCAAAGAGTGTTGATACATGCTGCTTCGGGTGGCGTTGGAACATTGGCGGTGCAAATTGCAAAAGCCAAAGGATGCTATGTGATTGGGACGACATCCGAAACCAACGTTGCTCTGGTAAAAAGTCTGGGCGCCGATGAGGTTGTTGATTATAAAAAAGAAGATTTCAGCGAATTGCTTTCCGATATCGATGTCGTATTGGATACGTTGGGAGGTGTTGTTCAGGATAAATCGTGGAAAGTGCTTAAAAAAGGAGGTATATTGGTTTCAATAACACAGAATCCAAATGCTGAAATTGCTGAAAAACTCGGAGTAAGAAGCGCATTTGTATTTATTGGTCCCAACGTTCCTGTCCTGAATGAATTAACCGCATTGATAGATACCGGCAAACTCAAAGCAATCGTTGGTAATGTGTTTCGTTTAGAAGAGATGAAACAAGCACATCTATTGAGTGAATCGGGTAGGGCAAGAGGGAAAATCGTCATTAAAGTGACCGACTAAAGGCAGCATCTCCAAGTCTCCACTTTTCTCATTAATCAAAAATCAGGATAGTCAACATGAATCTTTCAAACAACACAATTTTAATTACAGGTGGTGCTTCGGGCATTGGCTTGGGTCTCACGGAACGGTTTTTACAAGAGAACAACACCGTAATCATTTGCGGCAGGAGGGAGACAGCGTTGCAAGAAGTTGTCAAGAAACATCCTGCAGTCATTACAAAAGTATGCGATTTGTCGATGGTTGCTGAAAGAGAAGCGCTATTTCAATGGATCGCAGAAGAGCATCCCGAGGTGAATGTATTGGTGAACAATGCCGGCATTCAACAATGGATGTCGATTACCGACGATGATTTTTTTGAACGTGCTCACAAAGAAATTGCCATTAACGTTGAAGCACCCATTCATTTGATTTCGTTATTTCTTAAATTAAAGTCATTGACTACCATCATGAATGTGACTTCAGCTTTGGCGTTTGTGCCTCTGACGAAAGTGGCTGATTATTCTGCTACAAAAGCATTCGCTCATTCGTTTACCATAGCCATTCGACCGCTATTGGAAGCGCGTAATATTGAATTAGTGGAAATAATTCCACCGGCGCTCAACACCGATCTTGGAGGGAAAGGATTACATGACTATGCTCAACCGGTAAGCGATTTTATTGCAGCTATTTTTGAACAATTGAAAGCCGGTAAAAACACCCTCACTTTTGGATATGGAGAGGCGTTGACCAAGATCGGATTCGATGAATTGCAACAAGCATTTGCAAGAATGAATATGCCGAGATAATGCCTGTTGCAATTCGTCAGAGAGTTCAGTATTAACTACTTTTGATGTAATGCTTCTGCAATGGCATGTTCAACCATAGGCATCATGATCTTGTATCCTGCTTTGTTGGGATGAACTCCGTCAATGGTATATTCCGATTTGAAGCCATTTCGGTCATCTACAACGCGGGAGAAATAGTCGAGATAGATCAACCCGTTCTTTTTTGAGTATGCTTTGATCCATTTGTTCAGGGCAATGATTTTTTCGGCAGGTTGCAGACCTTTATGCCAGGGATAATCGTAAACAGGAAGCACCGATGACATCACGACACGAATATGGTGAGCTTTTGCCAATTCACACATCGAAGCAATGTTATCTTCAATCATACCTAACGTAGAAGGCCCTGTATTACCGGCTATGTCGTTTGTTCCTGCCATGATCACCACCACTTTGGGATGTAAGGCTATCACGTCGGCACGAAAGCGCAGCAACATCTGCGGAGATGTTTGTCCGCTGATACCTCGATCAATATAATCGTGTGAGGCAAAAAAATCAGGGAACAGCTTTCCCCATCCTTCCGTAATGGAATTGCCCATAAAGACCACGCGTGTCTCATTGGGTTTTAGCGCTCCGATAGAATCATTGGCTGCACGATACCGATTTAAATTTGCCCAGTCTTGTGCATGAACAGAAAGCCCTAAGATTAGAAAGCAGTAAAGAAGCCCAATGCTAAGTTTCATTTTCATTGTGATATGGTTTTAGTGTTAGTATGCTTCAAAAGTAGGCAACCAAGTTGAGATTTTAAAGAGAGTATGAGTTATTCGTTTGCTAATAATTCTTTACATAAAAAAATAGCGTGAGTTTCTGTCGAAGCAGATACCCACGCTATTTCATTTCATGTAATTTCAGCTGTTTTAATGTTGGAAAAATTTATTCCACAAGTTGTTCTCCAATTCTTTTCCACCTTCTGTGCCGGCTAAATCACCAAATTTAAAAATGCCATCTCCATTCATGTTAATCGTCATGTTGAATGTGTTTGTGGTCGTGGTGTCATTAATTGGTACAATTTGAACCGTGTAAGCGCCTTTTGGCAAACCCCATAATTTGAAGTGATTATGATCGTTAGCATCCGATGCGGTAGTAATTGTGTCGCCGTTATAAATAATGAATATTTTATAGGCTACTTTGCAATCCAAGGTATCGGGTGTAATAAAACCATCAAGCGAAGCTGTTTCATTGGTAACAAAACCGCGTAATACAGGTTTCAACATATAGCCGTTATGCGTATATACGATGGATCGTGCTAAATTGAAATCGACCATTATGGAATCACCGCTTGCAGTAGCATGTTCCTGATTGATATGTAAAAGGACGCTGTTTTGATTATTCCAAACAGTCAATGGTTTGATAGTGCTATCTGCCAACACAACGGTGTTGTTTGAGCCAATATTAAGTCGAATGTTTTTAATCAAAGCGATGTTAGGCAATTGAATTTGACCCAATTGTCTGAAGAATCCATTCGAGAGCGCTTTTAAGTTATACACGCCTGCACTGAAAGGGGTCAGCGTTTGCCACTTGGAAGAATCGCCGGCTAACTGATAGTCAATACCGGTAATTTCCACATTCACTGCTTTGAAATTATACCATGCCGGAGCATCTGTCACCAAAAATGAGACGTTTCGTCCCGCGGTTGTGCTGCTGCTATTCGTCGAACAAGACGCCAATGCTACTAACACAACACTCATCATCAAAAATTTAAATGCCTTCATTTGTTTGTTGTTTTAAAATTAAACTACATAAAACGGATGATATAGTAACTAAGAAATCAAGTGATTGCCATGGCGAATATCTTCGTTAATTGGCAATCGGGATAATTCCTACGGAATATTCATGAAAAAAGAGAAAGAGCGCGTTTTCGGGCGAAGCAACAATCCGGTACGTAATTTCTTATATATGTTGCTTCACAAGATTCAATAGCTGAGGTTTGGGCATCAGTCCAGCCTGGCGAAAAAGCAGTTGTCCTTTTTTGAATACCATCAGTGTCGGTACGCCCTGAATACGGTAGTTATTGGAAATTTCAGGGTTTTTATCGACATCAATTTTAATCACTTTAATGTTGTCGCCAAGTTCGGCAGCCACTTCTTTGAGGATGGGCGATTGCACTTTGCATGGTCCGCACCATTCGGCAAAAAAATCGATGATTACCGGCTTATCACTTTGAATCAATTCTTCAAATTTTCCGTTCATAAGCGTTGTTTGTTGTTGATTGTTTTAATAACGCAGAAACTGGCGTTTCTATTGTTTTGTTTCTGATTACTCAAAAAAATCGTAGCAAAGATAAAGTGTTAAATCAAAAAATGCACCAATCAGTGGAAAACTTGGTGCATTTTTAAATTATTTATATTTCTTCTGTTTCTACGATTTTGGCCAGAAGATCGGCATAAGGTAAGATTAAATATTTACCTCCTTCAAATTCTATTTCTGTTCCGCTGAATGACTTGTAAATTACCAGGTCGCCCGGTTTTACTTCGGCATTGTCAATGACTCCCATCCATTTGATAGGGGCAATTTGCGACTTTTCTTTTGCCGTATCGGGAATAATGATTCCTGATGCTGTTTTTTGTTCCTGTTTGGTTTCGGATAAATCAAGCACCACTTGTTGATTGACAGGTTGTAGTTCTTTCATAATGCGCTATAATTTAATGGTTGATTAAAGTTCTAATAATTCTTTGAGGCGGGGTTGGTTGAATCCAACTACAATTTGACCGTTGATCTCAGTTTGAGGTACGCCTTGTTGTCCCGTACGGCGGGTAAGTTCTTCGGCTGCCCGTTGATCGCGCGACACATCCACATCGGTAAATGGAATGTTGTTTTTGCGCAACCATGTTTTAAGCGTGTTGCACCAACTACAAGTAGGCGTTGAATAAACGGTGACGTGTTTCACCGTTTTTCCTTCGGCTTTTGCTTTGGCCTGATAAATAGCGCTTTCCATTAATGCTTTGTAATAAGAGCTTTCCTGGCAGCCTTTCACAGCATTCATATATTCACCATTCTCAAAAACTAAAAGCGATGGAGCGCTTGTGATGCCATATTGAACATGAATATCACGTACTTGTGTCACGTCGGCTGTATAAACCGGTACGCTGTTTTCGTTGCTAACCGCCGCTTCCAAATGGTTGTAGGCACAAAGACTTTGTTCGTTGCTGGCTTTGTACAACAGGAGAAAAGCTTTGTCTTGTTTTCCTGCTTTTTGTTGAAAATTGGATAGTGAACTTACATTTTCCATATCAGTTGTTTCTTTTATATCGGCAAGTTGGGCATCAATCGCTAAACTCTGTGTCCAAAATGTTTATTACTTGTTGCTTGGTTTGAATGCTTGAGGTAGCTTTCACTACTTTTCCTTTTTTGTAGTAGATGGTAAACGGAATTCCCATAAAACCTCTTACTTCAGGAAGTTGACGAATGACATATGCTTCGGGATTATCAAACTCCATGTCGCAAAACTTTACATGTTTGTATTCATCTTCCAGATCTTCGGCAATACCGTAAACCGGTATGCACATAGGGCCCATGCGACCGCATACAACCATAACGTTTTCGTTTTCACTGATGATTTGTTGCAGACCTGCTGCCGATTCAATGTGTTTTAAGTTTGTGTATAACATACCTTTATAAATCTTTGATTGTTTGTTTTTTTGTTCCTGCAAAGTTAGTGACCTAAAAAGCGAAAGCAAAGCGATCAGGCTTTGCTTTCTACAAGTGAACAATTGAAATAGATCAATGTTTTTGTTGTTGCAGTTCTATGAAAGTACGAAGATGAGAAATAGGAAGGTGAAAAGTTAAGCAAGATAGGCAGCCTTGCATGATGAATGCCAATCGATAAGTCTCCTTTATTAAGTCATAAAACTACAAATGGTCACTAAGATACCAAGTCTCTACGTGATACGAGAACATTGACTTATCTCTCTGTACTATCAAGTTTACTCCCGAATCTTTTCAGCTTGCAACAGGCGTACATATTTTTTGATGTAGAGCTTTTCGGAGAAATGATCAAACCCTTTTTCTTTCAATAATGCTTTCCAATCGCGGGCAATATAGTCGAAAGCATAAGGGCATTCGATTTTACGAAACACAAACCGATGCAATGCCGGCATTGTATCCATGTTAAATTCTGCAAAATCGAGTATGGCTAAGATTCCCCCTTTGCGAAGATGACGGGAGGCATTGTCAACAATAACCTGTCGTACTTCTTGCGGAAATCCGTGAATAACGAAACTGATGAACACGATGTCAAACGATTGTTTCAAATCAAACGGCTGGTCGATGCGTTGTTGAACAAAAGTAACGCGAGCATCTCCTTTGAATTTCTGCTTAAAGGCCGTCATCATAATGGGGGATAGATCCAATCCCACAAGTTGACCTTCGTTTTTTAAATAAGGCAACATCAACGAAGCGTTTCGTCCCGTGCCGCATCCTAAATCGAGAATCCGTTGGCCGGGTTGAATGTGTAACGATTTGATGGCATCTTCAATAAATTGATGATAACGTCCGAATGATCCCCAATTCATCATGCTATCGTAATGTTTCGAGATGAATGGAGTAAGTTCTACGCCTGATTCGGGATAGAGTTTGGTGAATTTATTTTGCATTGGTACTGTTTTTATTCTTTTATTCCATTGGCTTCCAACAAAGCATCAATGGTGGGTTCTTGTCCTCGGAAACGTTTATAAAGTATCATAGGCGCTTCTGTCCCTCCTTTTGACAGGATGTTGCTGCGAAACGAACCGGCTGTTGCAGGATCGAAAATGCCTTGTTTTTTAAAGACGGAAAACGCGTCGGCTTCGAGTACTTCCGCCCATTTATAGCTGTAATAACCTGCTGCATAACCTCCTGAAAAAATATGACTGAACGAGGTGCTGATACATGTATTGTCAACAACCGGTAAAATGTTTGTGTTTTGAGTGGCTTGTTGTTCAAACGTCATTACATTGCCCGTGAACGGTTGATCGAGGGTGTGCCATGCCATGTCGAGAAATCCGAAGTTGAGCTGACGCACACATAAATAGCCGATGTTGTAATTTTCAGATGCTTTGAGTCGTTTAATCAATTCAGCAGGAATTTTTTCTCCCGTTTGATAGTTAACAGCAAACTGATCAAGAAACGCTTTTTCGGTACCATAGTTTTCCATGAATTGTGAAGGTAGTTCTACAAAATCACGATAGACACTGGTACCTGACAAAGAGGCGTAGCGTGTGTTGGCCAACATGCCATGCAGCGAGTGTCCGAATTCGTGCAGGAACGTGTGTACTTCATCATACGTCAACAACGCAGGTTTGGAGGCAGTTGGTCGTGTGAAATTCATCACCAGACTGATTTGCGGACGACTGTTTATTTTTCCATCCATCCATTGTCCTTTGAACTCAGTCATCCATGCGCCGGCACGTTTGCCTGCCCGCGGATAAAAGTCGGTGTAGAGTAATGCTAAATATTTTCCGTCTTTATCGAATACCTCAAATGCTTTTACTTCGGAATTATAAACGGGAATATTTTTCGCAGGCCTGAATTCAATGCCGTATAGTTTGGTGGCGAGTCCAAACACGCCATTGATGACTTTGTCAAGCTCAAAGTATGGCCGCAACGCGTCTTCGTTGAACGCGTATTTCTCTGCTTTGAGTTTTTCTGAATAATAAGACCAATCCCAAGGTTGAATGGCAAACGTAGCCCCATGTTCATTTGCATACGTTTGTACGGCGTTATACTCTTTTTCTGCTTCGGGTTTGTAAGCTGTCAATAACTCGTTAAGCAACTTATAGACGTTTGCACTGTTTTCCGCCATGCGATGACGCAGAACATCATCGGCATAGGTTTTATATCCTAATAAATTGGCAATTTTCAGACGAAGATTCACAATGTTACGTGCTGTTTCACGATTGTCATTGGCATCGCCGTGAGTGCCTTTAGTGGTAAATGCCATGTAGAGTTTCTGCCGGATATCGCGATTATCTAAGAACTTCATCGCCGGCACATAGCTTGGCGCCGAAAGATCGAGTATCCAACCGGTTTCTCCTTTTTGTTTGGCTTTTTCAGCAGCGGCTTCAAGAAAGTCAGGTGAAACTCCCTGCAATTGCGAACGATCGGTGATCAACAACGAATAGTCGTTTACTTCTTTCAAGGCGTTGTGTTCAAATTGAAGACTTGCCGCGCTCAATTGTTTGGTAAGTTCGCGGTAGGTTGCTTTGTCAGTCTCGTTCAGGTTGGCACCATTGTCGGCAAAGTGATCATACGTATTTTGCAACAACGTCCTTTGTTCAGGTGTGAGAGTAAGATGTTCGCGTTGATCATACACGGTCTTGATGCGGGCAAAGAGTTTTTCGTTCAGCGAAATGTTGTTGGCATGTTCCGTCAACAGGGGCGAAAGTTCTTTGGCAATCTTTTCCATTTCGTCGTTGGTGTCGGCGCTGTGGAGGTTGTAAAACACATGACTGACTCGATCCAAGAGTCGTCCCGAATGTTCGAGCGCTTCGATGCTGTTTTGAAACGTAGGTGCTTGCGGATTATTGACAATAGCTGCAATCTCTTTATCCTGTTGTCGCATTCCTTCTTTGAAGGCCGGAAGGTAATGCTCGGTTTTTATTTTGTCGAACGGAACGGCGCCATGAGGCGTTTTGTAAGGTTCCAAAAAGGGGTTTTGAGAGGCTTCTCCCAATGCCGAAAGGCTCATTGTAGCTGTCATAAACGAGAAGATGATAGATTTTAAATTCATGGTCATGGATTGATTAAAGGTAAATGCACTGATTCTTCGATTAAAAAACAAAGTTAGTGGTTTTTGTTTGAAAAAGGTGATGGGGAACTGTAAAGGCAGAAGCCTGAAGAAATTTGCTGGTGTGGATTAAAAACGTTCCAAAGGAGCAATCAAATTTGACAAGCATCTACAAATCAGCATTTCTTCGGTCTAACGCTATAACACAACGATAGTTCCGTGATCTCAAGAATATTCTGGGGGCACGTATTAGTTTATTCCAAAATTAATCGGTAAAAAGAATTTCACATCAACATTTTTCCCTTTTTGTTTCCCGGGAGTCCATTTCATCAATTTAGTCACTCGTATTGCTTCCTGTGATAAAAGAGAATTAGGGCTACTTATAATGGTAGGATTTTCAACATTGCCCTCTTTGTTGATAATAAATTGAACAATAACCCGTCCTTGAATATTGTTTTCCTCAGCTTCAACCGGATACCGGATATTTTTTGCTAAAAACTCCCACATGTCACCTTTCAGAAGTTTGGGCACATTCTCAACTTGTGTATACAGCAATGCTTGTGATGAAGTGTCTATTTTGTTATTAAATTCAACCGGCAAAGTTTGCAATGCATTGATATCAATCCCGTTTTGTTGCCCCGGAATCCATGTTGGGAAAGAGTTGACTAAACGGATTGCTTCTGCAGCTAATAGTGGGTTTACTTTGTCATCAACATGAACGTTTCTCACTTTTCCTGTTTTATCGACAATAAAACAAACATCTACGTGTTCATCTATTCCATGAAGTAAGGCTGAATCAGGATACTGAATATGGCTATTTATAAAGTCATTCATTGCAATAAATCCTCCCGGGAATTTTGGCATTTTGCTTGCCAGGATAAAGATGTAATTTTCATTGTCAATAAGAATTGGATGATTGTTTTTTTTAATCACATCCTCCTGCAGAGGTGGTGTGTTCTGAGTAATTACAATAACTCCATTCTGGGCATCCTGTCCAAATTGTGCTTTTAATTCTGCAATCATCTGTGTGCTCGATGGTACAATGACAGCTATCGATGCTATATTTTTTGAATTCGAGTCATTTAATTCAAAGTCCTTCTGCATTTGTATACCATCCAAAACAACAATTGTTTTTTCATTTAGTCCTCTACTCGCGAGGTGAGTGCCGTTTACCCCCATGAGTAAAAATCAAAATCGATTCAAAGGTCACTATAATATTTGTACTTTCCAAACATTTTAACCGCTTATTTTAATCTGTTCTATGTTTTTTTTGTAATTCAATTTAGAATGGATATCAAATGGCTTATAAATCGTAGAGTTGTGTGCTTTGATTTTGGGTTGGTTATGTTAATTGCATCGCACATTTCCTGCTTCGTTTAGACAAGTAGGGAGAAGATTTCTGTGCAGTGATGCGTTGTGATGAGACAACCGTGCGTAGTGATGAAACAACCGTACAGAATGATGGAACTTCCGTACGCATTTATGAAATTACACCATGCGTTGAAGAAACTTCCGTACGCACAGATGGAGTAATAATAATGACAGTTGTAGTAAAAGCCACAATTTTGCAAATAACCATGCCCGGGAAGTACAATTAAAAAAAGAGATAGTTCCTATCACAGTTCTCCTGTTGACGTAAAATTGTATCTTGTATCCAAAACAAGTAACGTTTTCAATTTTCAAACAGTTGGAACCAATTTAATTACCCTGTACAAGTCCCGTCTGATTTGTAATCTGATTACACAATACTTTATACAACCATTAAATATGAAGTAGCGAAGCTACTAAAATGGCTGCAAAAGAAAAGCCTGCACTCCAAGGCAGGCTTTTCTAATAAACACTTTTCAAACTGAAGAACTTTGAGGGTCCCTACCTCGACCGTATTTCTTTTTTCATAAAAGAAACGTACGACAAAACGAAGCAGGTGATGGTAGCTGCAACGAGGCCCGTCACTTGCGGCCATACTATAAGCAGGCTCTGGCCAAGTGGCAAAGGGCCGGGAATGGTTCCATATACCTGTTCCATCGTCAACGGGCCAAGGCTACGCACCGTTGGCATCAGCAACGTGGTGGTGGCATCACTGAAAAGCTGATTAGGCAAAATGCGCATCAATGTTATGCGCAATTCATCCAAATGCAACATCTGAAGCGGTGAAGCCATTTCCATTTGTGATGGCGCTAACGCTTTCATAATCAGGCTGACGATCAATGGATAAAATACGGTTAAGAACAACCAGATAGCAATGCCTGCCAATGCCGCTGTTGCCGGTTGTCGAAACCGAACCGAAAACAGGATTGAAAGATTTAGCCAGAAAGCCACATAAAAAATGCTCAGCAGAATAAAGAACACGATGCGCCAAAACTCTTCCGCCGTGGGTGGAATGCCGATAGTGATCAATCCAAGTCCCATCACGAGAAAACCCAGAGCAAAGAACATCACGCTGATAACGAATAACGCACCTGTAAACTTAGCGTTAATCAGGTAGTCGCGATGAATAGGCTGTGCCAGTACACGACTCAATGTCCCGCGGTTATGTTCCGAATTAATGGCGTCGAATCCAAGACTGATGCCCAGCAAAGGACCGAGAAAGCTGATGAACACAAAAAACGAAGGCATGGTGCCGTCGGATACGGTAAACAGTTTCAGAAAAAAGAACGAATTCTGCACATCGCTTGCTTTCATTGCATGACCAATGTTTGCCAAAGCCGTGTACATCGAACCGATACAAGTCAGAGCAATGATGGCAATCAGAATGATGAAACGCCAACTTCGCACATGATCGGAAATCTCTTTTTGAACAATCACCCAAAACGGATGTTTCACCCCGTTTTCATTTCCGAACCATTGCGGCACAATGCGCATGGTGTTGGAATTGCTCCTTGGTTCAGTAAGGGGCAGATTTTGCGCCATTTGATTATCCATGATTTTCGCCTCCTTCAAAGTATTGGTAATAAATTTCATCGAGACCATATTCTTTTTTATTCAGGTAATTCAACGTAACACCTGATTCAACAATCGCTTTGGCAATTTCGGCTGTGGCATTCCGTGAGGACTCAATCTGAAACACATCATTATTTAAAGAGATGGTTTTGATGCCTTCAATGGGTTGCAAAACGTGTTTCATCCAATCGACGGTGTAATTGGACACTTTCCCGTCTGAAGCGTTTTGAGCCAATGTTGCTTCGACAACATAAGGATGATCCTTGAATAGTTGTTGTGCCAACGTGTGGATATTGCCTTCACCCAACAACCGTCCATTGACGAATATGCCCACGCGGTCGCAAACTTGTTGTACCTGATGCAGGTTGTGCGATGCAAACAACACGGTAAGGCCTTCGTCCCTGCTTAGTTCCACAATGAGCTCGAGGAATTCGCGTACCCCTTTGGGATCGACACCCGATGTAGGTTCATCTAAGATAATCACTTCGGGATTTTTAATCAGTACATCGGCCAACCCAAGTCGTTGACGCATCCCGCGCGAATATTTACCGGTTTTCTTTTTCAACGCATCACCTAAACCAACTTTGATAAGCAATTGTTCAGCTCTCTGTGCAGCTTCTTTGTCGGGAATGCTGTTGAGGCGGGCCGTGTACATCAAATTTTCAAAGCCGGAGCGGTTGTCATAGAATCCTACATCTTCGGGCAGGTAACCAACCCTTCTTTTCACTTCGACCGGATTGCTTGTGGAGTTAATTCCACAAACATGTACCGAGCCGGTGGTGGGGTCGGTTAACCCGAGCATCATGAGAATGGTCGTTGACTTGCCGGCGCCATTGGGTCCAAGCAAACCAAAGATTTCTCCTTTACGAATCGTCAGGTTCAGGTGATTGACGGCTGTAAACGATTCATACATTTTGGTCAGATTGACCAATTCGATGATAGTATCGCTCACGGTTTACCTCCTTCCATATTTACGGAACAGAAAATAGACGCTTCCTAAGGCGATGATGATAATGAGCACTCCGATCCAACCCCACAGCAGGGAAGTCCCAACTGAAATTCTAAGAGTTAGATCTGAAGAAGCTTGTGAATTGTTGGCATGAATATCTGTTTGATAATCGCCCGGGATAGCTTTTTTGTCTGCTTTAATGATGGCAAAAACAGGGGCAGAAGCTCCGGGTAGAAGGTCGGTTACTGTTTTCGGATCGAAGGTGACATCCCAGTTTGCCGGAGCAGAAGCCGTTAAATTGATATTTTGCAGTTCGGAAGAACCGGTGTTCTGAACAAGAAGCTGAACTCGCTTCGTGCTGCCTGCGGTGATATTGGCGCTTAATAAGCCGGTTGGTGTTGTGAGCGACATGTTATAGGAACCGGTAATCACGACATATAATTGCATCGTAGCTGATGTGTTACCGGTTTGTGCAATAACCGGAATGGTGTAGGTTCCTGCCGGAATTTGACTTGGCGGAGTAATGTCGATCATAATGCTCTGTGTTTTGTTCGGATCGACACTGACAGAAGATACCTGCTTGTAATTGGCCTTGAAATCGACGGTCCAACCCGGATCTACCTGAGCGGTCATAGCATACAATTGTGTGTCAGCGGTCATGTTCTGCAAATTGGCTTGATAGGTGAAAGTCGTTTTCGCAGTACCCTCCATGTTAGGCTGATCCGTTGACAAAGTTGTCTTATAGGTTCCCTGCTGCGATACTGTCACCACCAAAGGCAACGACGCATGTCCGGGAGCCACAACTCTGAAATGGTAACTCCCCTTATTAATTTTCAATGGAACACCCACTGTCAGCGTAAAACTTTCTTTTGCGCCGGGAAGAATCGAGAGTTGTGAGATATTCCACCCACCGGATTGCAGAGCCGATGTCCATCCCCGAGGCATTCCTTCCACAACCATTTTCAGGTTTTGAGCTTTGCTCCCGTTGTTGATTGCATCCACATTATACGTAATGGATTGCCCGGGCGGAACGGAAATGTTCGTGTAAGGCGTGTACAAGGTTACACTGTCGGCTGAAAGAGCTGCAGCGCTTTTCGCAGGCCAAAGAAGGCCAATTGCTGCAAATAAAAGCAGAGTTACATTTTTTGTGCGATTCGACATAAAAAACCCTCCATTTTTTAGATGATTAATAAGTAATTATAAGTACGGCGGGCAAATTTATGCGAAGGTTTGAAATTAACAATACGGCGGTTTCTGAAAAGATGTTTCATCCTTGTTTTAACACTTGAAATTGGTCTCATTTTCATGTGTTTATTGCTCTGTGCAAAAAAACAGAATAGCATTTAAAGATTTATATCGACCAAAATAGGGAGTAAATTGACAGGGGAAAAATGAAGAAGATAACGTAGTAACCGGTAAACTGAGAACTTAATGGTTAATGATTAATTGTTAAAGATTGAGTGAACTTCAGAGGCTTTAAGGCTAAGCTGTTAAGGTCGGAGGAATCGGAAACGGTCAACGTTATTCAGGCATCAACAACCATTCATTGTCCATTGTTCATGGTCAACTTTCAATTTCATGGTTACTTCTTTTTTGAGGTGCTATGAAAAATATATATCTTCGCACTTAAGAGATAAAAGGGAAAACTGTTCGTTAACGGACACATTATTCGAGAGGGTATCTCGTATGTTGGTTTCAGATTATATTTTGGAGAACTTCGAGCCTCTTGATGTTAAGGCGTTTACCCCGGGTTGGATAATAGAGTTACGAAAGAAAGAAGACGGGCTACCAGTTGAGTTAGCCCTGGTATCAAAGAAATTGAACATGGTAAATTAATTATGAGCAAGGCTGAATATTTTTTTGACTAACAGGTAACACGATTCTCAACTAAAAATCATGAATTCAGAAGTTTTCATTTTATCTCTTACAGCAGGGTCAATAGCCTTCATGCATACGATTTCAGGTCCTGATCATTATTTGCCATTTGTGGTACTTTCGAAAGCCCGCAATTGGAGTAAGATTAAAACCACTTGGATCACCATACTTTGTGGAATTGGCCATGTTGGAAGTTCTGTTTTACTTGGCTTATTTGGAATAGTAGCAGGTGTAGAACTCTCAAAATTGAAATACTTTGACTCTTTGAGGGGAAATATAGCCGGTTGGTTATTTATCGGTTTTGGATTGGCGTATGCACTTTGGGGATTAAGAATGACCATCAAAAACAAACCACATACACATGCACATTTTCACTTGAATGGAAATAAACATGTTCATGAGCATACGCATTTTAAGGAGCACGCTCATCCACACACATATGATAATGCAGAGACTAATGAAAAAAAATCAGATTACAAAAACCTGACCCCATGGGTTTTATTTGTTATTTTTTTAATGGGGCCTGTTGAACCATTAATTCCCCTTATCATGTTGCCCGGGATTCATCACAGTACTGCAGGAGTAGCCTGTGTTGTGTCATCCTTCTCAATCATACATATTACTACAATGACCACCATCGTATTGCTCATGACAACAGGGTTGCAATTTGTAAAATTCGAAAAAATAGAAAGATATATGCATACAATGGCTGGTTTAGCCATATTTTTTAGTGGGGTAGCAATTCAGTTTTTTAGACTTTGATTTACGGATGACTATTGATAAATTTTAAATAAAAACAACTTCAAATGCAATTACAAGAAAAATACGAAAAACTAAAAACAATAATAGCCGAAATGCACAAAGCCGCAGTGGCTTATTCGGGTGGGGTAGATAGCACCTTGCTTTCTAAAGTGGCTTTCGACGTGCTAAAAGAGAATTCAATAGCCATCACCCTGGTTTCTCCCATGAATGCAAAATCGGAAATGAAAGATGCAGAAGAGCTGGCCAAGGAAATAGGTATTACTCATTATATGATTAATGACGATGAAATTGAAGACGAAGTGCTGGCAAACCCTGTAAACAGGTGTTATTTCTGTAAGAAGGTAGAATTTGGAAGAATTATAGAAAAAGCAAAGGAAGTTGGCATCAATGTTGTTTTCGATGGTTCGAACATGGATGATATGTCTGATTATCGCCCGGGTCTTCAAGCTCTAAGCGAACTAAAAGTGATCAGTCCGCTACGGATGGCAGGCTTAACCAAAAGCGATATACGCGAACTGTCGCACGAGCTTGGTTTACGCAGTTGGAATAAACCTGCGTTGGCTTGTTTAGGTTCACGCATTCCTTATGGCGAGCAAATTACCATCGAGAAGCTGACTAAAATTGATAAATCGGAAGATTACCTTCGATCGTTAGGTTTTGTGCAATTCAGAGTAAGAAGCCACGACAAAATGGCCAGAATAGAAGTAAGCCCTGAGGAACGCTCAAAATTGTTTGATGGAAAATTGCTCGATCAAATTTCAAAACAATTAAAATCGTACGGTTATCAATATGTTTGTATGGAATTAGAGGGTTATATTACCGGAAGTTTGAATCGTGTAATTGAAAAAAGTAAATCCAATGACAGAAAATCAAATTCTTGAGTTATTACAAAACGTAAAAGATGGAACTTTGGAACTTGGTCAGGCTGTGGATCAGCTCAAACAGCTTCCTTTCGAAGATCTGGGATACGCTAAAGTGGATCATCACCGCGAGATACGAACCGGCTATCCCGAAGTAATTTTTTGCCCGGGGAAAACCATTGAACAAATACGCGGCATTATTGAACGTTTGCTGGCAAAAGGCTCAAATATCATGGTCAGCAGAGCGGAGAAATCGGTTTACGAAGCTATTAAAGATTTACACTCCAACATGGAGTATTATCCTGATGCGCGCATCCTTTTTATCCAACAAAAAGAAATCGTTAAAAGTAAATCCCGTGTTCTTGTAGTGACGGGTGGCACATCCGACATTCCGGTGGCTGAAGAAGCGGTTGTTACTGCCGAAAAATTAGGCTGCACTGTAGAGCGACTTTATGATGTAGGTGTGGCAGGCATTCATCGGTTATTATCAAACCGTTATCGTTTTGACAGTGTTCAGGTAATTATTGCTGTTGCAGGTATGGAAGGTGCATTACCCAGCGTTGTAGGTGGACTTACAGACAAACCGGTTATTGCAGTTCCCACGAGTATTGGTTATGGCGCTAACTTTGGCGGATTGGCTGCTTTACTGGCTATGCTCAACAGTTGTGCCAGTGGTATTGCCGTTGTAAACATCGACAATGGCTTTGGTGCAGGATTTATGGCTGCAACGATAATCAGACAAATAGAGTTAAGTAGTAAATAGTTAGTAGTAAAACAAACACAATGGGAAAACGTATTTTATATTTCGACTGCTTCTCAGGCATTAGCGGTGATATGACCATCGGAGCATTACTGGATTTAGGCATTGACCAAACCCTTTTCTTAGCCGAACTAAGGAAACTGAAACTCGACGAATTCGAAATTGAGATAAAAAAAGGATTAAAAAATGGCATTTCGGGAACTGACTTCACAGTGCATCTCACACATCAAGAACACAGTCACGAAGAGCATACTCATGACCATGAACACGGGCATGACCATGAACATACGCACGAGCATCCTCACATCGAGAAACCACATGATCATACCCACTCCCGCAACTTAGCAGATATTTACACGATTATTGAAAATAGCGATTTAAGCGAATACGTAAAAGTTGCCAGCAAAGAAATTTTCCTTGTTGTTGCGGAAGCAGAAGCAAAAATTCATGCAAAAACAATTGATGAAGTCCATTTTCATGAAGTAGGTGCCGTGGATTCAATTGTGGACATTGTAGGTACGGCCATTTGTGTAGAGATGTTGAAAATTGATGAGATACAATGTTCGGAGATCAATCTAGGAAGTGGTTTTGTTCATTGCGAGCATGGAATATTCCCTGTTCCGGCTCCGGCTACTCTTGAAATACTGAAAGGCATACCTGTTTATAGTAAAAATGCAAAGAAAGAATTGACAACACCCACCGGTGCTGCAATTTTAAAAGCTTTTTGTAGTGACTTTGGAAGCTCTCCCGAGTTTATTGTTGAAAAAATTGGTTATGGTTTGGGCAAACGGGACATGGAAACGCCGAATGTGCTAAGAGTGATTATCGGTAAAAAAAAGAGTTCTGGTACGTTGACAATGCTGGAAACGAATATTGACAATATGAATCCGGAGATTTACTCGTATTTATTTCCCAAATTACTTGAAAACGGCGCATTGGATGTTTTTACAACACCCATTGTGATGAAGAAAAACCGGCCTGCAAATATTTTAAGTGTTTTGTGTCAAGAAAAAGAATCGAAAAATATTGAGGCAATTCTATTTACGGAGACTACTACCCTCGGAATTCGTAGATACAGTGTGGAACGTAATGAATTGGAACGTAGTTTTGAAAAAATTTCTACAGCTTTCGGTGACATAAATCTTAAAATCGCATCCAAAAACGGTAGTATTATTAAGTTCTCACCTGAATACGACGATTGCAAGAGAATAGCATTAGAAACAGGACTTCCACTTATTCAGATTTACAATGAGGCAGTTATGGAAGGGCAGAAGAAACTGCAAGGCAATAGAAAATCACTAGGCTAAAGGCCGAAGGAGTTAAGGTCAAAGGAATCGGAAACTACAGGGCAATAGGGAGCCTCAGAGGCAATTGGCAACAGTAATCGGCTAATATACAGATTCATTGTCAATTGTCAATTTAAGAAGGCAATAGGCAACTTCAGAGGGTTAGGGTCAAAGGAATCTGTAGATCTGAAATGACTACAA